>NZ_JBFUAZ010000207.1:0-6310 GCF_056406035.1 Polaromonas sp. P1_E1_2
TAGGCGCGGCGTACCTGCTGTGGATAGGCGCGAAAATTTTGTTTTCCAGGGCGCCGCAGGCCACCACTGACCTCGTCGCGGCGGCTGCCGCCCAGCCGGAGCGGCGCCTGAAAGCCGTCTTCATGGGGGGCTTCTGGACCAATGTACTGAACCCCAAGGTGGCGATTTTTTTCCTGGCCTTCGTGCCGCAGTTCATCGCGCCCGGCACTGACAACAAGGCCCTGGCCTTTGTGTTGTTGGGCGTGCTGTTCAATTTGAACGCCATCCCGGTCAATTCGGGCTGGGCCCTGGCGGCTGCCTGGATGGCCCGGCGCGATGCCGTGCAGCGCGGCATGCACTGGCTGGACCGCGCGGCCGGCGCCATGTTCATCGCATTCGGCCTCAAGCTGGCCTTTACCGATCATCCGGCCAACTGAACCGGTTCTATATAGCTCCAGAACGAAGAAGCGAGACGCGTCATGCCCAACACCCACAAGATCACGCCGCAAGAAGCCCTGCAGCGCACCATCGAGCACCGCGAAATCTTCCACGACGAGATGCTGCACATCATGCGGCTGATCATGAGCGGCGAGATGTCGCCCGTCATGATGGCAGCGCTCATCACCGGCCTGCGCGTGAAGAAAGAAACCATCGGTGAGATCACGGCCGCCGCGCAGGTGATGCGCGAGTTTTCGACCAAGGTCAATGTGGCCGACAAAACCCATCTGGTCGACATCGTCGGCACCGGCGGTGACGGCTCGCACACCTTCAACATCTCGACCTGTTCCATGTTTGTGGCGGYGGCAGCCGGCGCCAAGGTCAGCAAGCACGGCGGGCGCAGTGTCAGCAGCAAGTCGGGCAGCGCCGACGTGATCGAGTCGCTGGGTATCAACATCAACCTTTCACCGGAGGCCATTGCCCAGTGCATCGAGCAGGTCGGTGTGGGTTTCATGTTTGCGCCCAACCACCACCCGGCCATGAAAAACGTCGCGCCCATCCGCAGGGAGCTGGGCGTTCGCACCATCTTCAATATCCTCGGCCCTTTGACCAACCCGGCCAGCGCACCCAACATCCTGATGGGCGTGTTCCATTCGGACCTGGTGGGCATCCAGATCCGCGCGCTGCAGCGCCTGGGTGCTGAGCACGCGCTGGTGGTCTACGGCAAGGACGGCATGGACGAGGTCAGCCTGGGCGCGGCTACTGTGGTCGGCGAGCTCAAGAACGGCGAAATCACCGAATACGAAATCCACCCTGAAGACTTCGACATGCCTATGGCCAGCAATCGCGCGTTGCGCGTGGAAACGCCCGAGCAGTCGAAGGCCATGCTGCAGGGTGTACTCGACAACCAGCCGGGTGCTGCGCGCGACATTGTGGTCCTGAACGCCGGGGCGGCGCTGTATGCCGCCAATGTGGCCGATTCCATGAAGGCTGGCATCGTGCTGGCCCGCGCTGCGCTGGAGTCGGGCGCGGCCAGGGCCAAGCTCGATCAGCTGGTCRGCCACAGCCAGAAGCTCGCCTGACGGCTTGCCGGCGGCGCATGGCTGAGCAGCTATCTATTCCCGTGCGGTCACGCGCGCGTCGGTTGCGGCGAAATGCAGGCCGACCGTGCTGCCTGGCTCGGCCACGCTCAGCAGGGCGTCACTGAACACCAGCAGTTCACCCAGCGGCGTGAGCACCACGCTTTCGATCCGGCTACCCAGGTAAGCCTGCCGCAGGACTTTTCCTGTCAGTGTGCTTGCTTCCAGTTCGCCRATACGGATGCGGTGTGGGCGTATGGCCAGGGCCACGGCACCGTCCGGCATGCCTGGCGGCGGGACAACCCGCACATCAACCTGGTCGGCGCGGAAGAAATGCTGGCCTTGCACTGTGACCAGCTCGCCGTTGATCAGGTTGGCGTCGCCGATGAAGTCCGCCACAAAACTTGAGACGGGCGCCTCGTACAAATCGCGCGGCGCGCCCATCGTCGCAATGCGTCCCTTTTGCATGACCACAATGCGGTCTGACACCGCCAGCGCCTCTTCCTGGTCGTGCGTGACGTAAACCACGGTGAGTTGCAGGTTCTGCTGAAGGTCGCGGATATCCTGGCGCACCTTGCGGCGCAGCTTGGCATCCAGGTTCGACAAGGGTTCGTCAAACATCAGCACGGCCGGCTCCAGCACCAGTGACCGTGCCACTGCCACGCGCTGCTGCTGCCCACCGGACAGCTCCGACGAGAGCCGATCGGCGTAGTCGGCAATGCCGAGCAGGTCCATTTTGGTTTTTGCCAACGCCACGGCCTGCGGTTTCTTCATGCCGGAGGCGAGCAGGCCGTAGCACACGTTCTCCAGCGCGCTCATGTGCGGGAACAACGCATAAGACTGGAAAACCAGGCTCACGTCGCGCTGGTTCGCCGACCTGCCGGTGACGTCCCGGCCATCGATGCGGATCACGCCCTCGGAAGGTAGCTCGAGGCCTGCGATCAGCCGCAGCAGTGTTGTCTTGCCGCAACCGGAAGGCCCCAGCAGGGTCACCAGCTCTGCCTTGTCGATGGTGAGGTCAAGTGGATGCAGCGCAACCACCTTGCCGAAACGCTTGACGACGCCTTGAAACTCCACTGCGGCGGGGAACGGGTTCATGGCAGGGCCTGCTTAAAAAATAAGTGAAACGAAAAAGATGTGACGATGACCCAGAGGCTCAGGCGGTGGATACCGCGCGCCGCCCCAGCTCCGCATTGCCGATGAAACGCTGGATGAGCAGGACGCAGGCCAGCATGATCACGATAAGCACCGACGAATAGGCAATGGCGAGCGCGTACTCGCCGACTTCGACACGCCCCGCGATATAGACCGTCGAAAGGTTGTGCTGGGCGGTCGCCAGGAAGATCACTGCGCTGACGGCCGTGATGGCGTGCGTAAAACTGAACACAAGGCTGGCAATGATGGCGGGACGCAGCAGCGGAAGGATGACCCGCGCGAACGTGCGCGATGTGCTCGCGCGCAGCGTGGCGGAGGCTTCGTCGAGCGAACGATCGAGCTGCGACAGGGCCGAGACCGTGGCCCGCACACCCACCGGCATGTTGCGAAACACCAGACACAGCACGATGATGGCGAAGGTGCCGGTGAATTCAAGCGGCGGCACGTTGAAGGCGACGATGTAGGCAACACCGATCACGGTGCCGGGCACGGCGAAGTTCACCATGGTCAGGAATTCGAAGGCGCGCCGGCCCTTGAAGACGTGGCGGCTTACGACATAGCCTCCCAGCAAGCCCAGCGCGGTGGTAAGAGGTGCGGCAACAGCCGCGACGCCGAGCGTGGTGAAGAGGCTGTTCCACGCCGAGCCCGAAAACACCAGGCCACCTGCGCCCCAACTCAGGCCAAAGCCAGTCTCGAAGTGCTGCAGCGAAGGTGTCAGGTCGAACCTTCCGATGTCCTTGACTACGCCGCCGATCAGGATGATGCCGTACGACAGCACCGTCAGCACGCCCCAGGGAAGGACCAGCGCCAGTGCGCCCCACTTGACGCCTGTGGGCAGCGCGGCGGGMAGGCCACTGTCGCCTTTTCCGCTCACGGATGTGTAGGAGGCCTTGCCGATCCAGCGCTGTTGCAGTGCAAAGATGCCGACCGTCAGCAGCAGCAGCGTGACGGCGAGGATAGCCGCGCGTGATGCATCGTGCTGCGCGCCGGCAATGGCGAAGAAAATTTTCGTCGACAGTACCTCGAAATTTCCCGAGAGCACCAGCGGATTGGCGAAGTCCGCCAGGCTTTCCACAAAACCCAGCAGGAAGGCATTGGCAATGGCAGGGCGCACCAGAGGCCAGGTCACGGTGCGGAACACATGCCATGGCGAACCCCTCAGCACCTGGCCCGCTTCTTCAAGCGTCGGGCTGACGAGGCGCAGCGCACCGCTGATCAACAGGAAAGCCAGGGGCGTAAAGCACACCACTTGCGCCAGCAGTACGCCGGGCAGGCCATAGATCCAGCGCGACCGGGCAATGCCGAACCAGTCGCTCATCAGCTGAGTCACGATGCCGGTTCGGCCGAACAGGATGATGATGGCCAGGCCGATGACAAAAGGCGGCGTGACGACCGGCAGGATGGAGAGCACGCGAAGGCTGCCGCGAAAACGCCTGCCGCCCCGCTCGGCCAGCAGGGCCAGCGCGAAACCGAAAAGCGTGCTTCCGATGCCGGCGAGGGTGGCCAGAACGATGGAGTTGATGGCCACGCCGCATCTGACGTTGCCGGCGATGCAGCCCGTGCCCCAGATGTCTTCGCTGAAAAACCGGGCGGCGGCGGTCTGGATCAGCCAGTTGCCCCGTTCGTCCACGAAAGCCGCCAGCAGCATGCGCCCGATCGGGTAGATGACAAAAATGGCCAGCAGCAGCGACAGGATGCAGACGATGCCGGAAATGGCGGCATCGCTCTTGAATGCGCCGGCACGTGTTGCCAGCACGCTTGCGACGGCGGCCAGCACGCACCCGCCGGCAACGTAAGCTGAGCTCTGGGTCCACGGCATCAGAAGCACGCCCGCTGCAATGCCCAGTGCTGCCAGCAGCCAGCTCAGCGGATCAGCCCGCACGCGTGGGGCGGCTGCCATCACTGCAATGGGTGTAGTCAAGGTGTGACGTGATTCATCAGTGAGCAATGGAATTGCGGGATGTGTTCAGCGCTCACTTGGGCAGTGCCCCGATGTCCTTGTCCCATTTGCCCAGCAGGCGCGAGCGTTCGGCCGAAGCGCCGTACTTGGCGAAGTTGTAGTCGATCAGTTTGACGTCGGCCAGCTTGGGCGCCTGTGGCGGCAAGGATGCTTTTTTATTGGAGGGGTTCTGGTACGAATGCGCGACCGTGGCAATGTCCTGCGCTTCAGGTGTCAGGGCCCAGTCGTACCATTTTTTGGCGTTGGCCAGATTTTTGGCACCCTTGATGATGCTCATGCTGCCGATCTCGTAGCCCGTACCCTCGCACGGTGCGACCACCTTCAGTGGAGCGCCTGCCACGGCGTGCGTGACGGCGTCGTGCAGAAAGGTGATGCCGATCATGCTTTCGCCGGTGGCTGCCGCACGGGCTGGCGCAGCGCCCGACTTGGTGTATTGGTTGATGTTGCGATGAAGGGCCTTCAGGTAGTCGAAGGCCTTGTCTTCGCCCATGATTTGCACGAGGGTGGCGAGYAGCGTGTAGGAGGTGCCGGACGAGTTGGGGTTGGCGACCTGGACTTCGCCCTTGAACTCCGGCTTGATCAGGTCGGCCCAGCATTTGGGTTCGGGCAATTTGCGTTTGGCCAGCTCGACGGTATTGAAGCTGAACCCCAGGGCGCCTGCATAAACGCCGACCGTGCGGTACTTGGAGGCCTCGGCTTGCTTCACGGCCCAAGGGTGCAGATCAGCCAGCTTCGGCGACTTGTAGGGCTCGGTCAAACCTTCCTCGGCGGCCTGAAGATGAGGGTCGCCCGTGCCACCCCACCACACGTCACCGCGCGGGTTGGCTGCTTCAGCCTTGATCTGGGCGTAAGTTTCGCCCGAGCTCTTGCGTGTCATCGACACCTTGATGCCGGTGGCCTTTTCGAAGGCCGTCACCATGGGCCGGCACCATTCTTCCTGGACGTTGCAGTAAACCACCAGTTCTTCGGCTGCGCGGGCGGGGGACGACATGGCGCAGGCCGCGGCCGCCAGAACCAATCCTGGAAAAAGTGATTTGAATGTGAACTGTTTCATCTGTGTCTCCTTCTTTATGTCGTCAATGGCGCCTGCGGTACGGCGTTGAAGCCACCTTAGCAGCCGTCAGCGCAGCGGTATACCCGTTAAAACGCTTAGTTCCGAAGCCAGTCTGGCGTTGGTCGCCAGCACCGGGTTTCCCTGGGCCAGGCCGTTGTCGGCCCAGAAGTCGTTGACGCGGCCTCCGGCTTCCCGGACCAGTAGCAGGCCGGCTGCGACGTCCCATGAATTGATATGCGCCTCGGCGTAGGCTTCGCATCGCCCGGCGGCCACATAGGCCAGCCCCAGCGCGCCGGAACCCGCGCGGCGCACCGAACAGCCCGCATGCATGCACCGGCTGACCAGCGCGAGGTATGAATCCGGTGATCGGCGCGGAGACCAGCCAATTTCGACGGAAGAGGCGGACAGCTCGACCTGTTCGCTCACCTGAAGCCGCACGCCGTTGCACCACGCGCCGTGGCCGCGTTGCGCAATGAAGAGCTCATCGTGCATGGGCTCATAGATGGCGCCGGCCTCGAGCTCGCCGTTGACCATGAGGCACAGGGAAATGCAGAAGTGCGGGATGGCCCGGGCGAAATTCGCCGTTCCATCCACCGGGTCGACAATCCAGAGGCGAGCTGCGCCGCCGGTTTCTCCTCCTGCTTC
>NZ_JBFUAZ010000208.1:0-6307 GCF_056406035.1 Polaromonas sp. P1_E1_2
TCGCGCTGCTGGGCGTGCTGGGCCTCACCGGCCGCGAACGCCTGCAGCTGGTGCTGGCCGAGTCGCTGCTACTGGGCGTGGCCGGCAGCGTGTTGGGCATCGCGCTGGGTACCGGCCTGGCCGCGCTGGCGCTGCGGCTGCTGGGCGGCGACCTGGGGGGCGGCTACTTTTCCGGCGTCGCACCCACCTTGCAGTGGAACAGCTGGGCCGCACTCACTTACGGCGCGCTGGGAATTGCCGCCGCCGGCGTGGGCGGCTGGTGGCCAGCGCGTGCGGCGCAAAAACTGCCGCCCGCGCAAACCCTCAAGGGCCTCGGCGCCGCGGCAGGCACCGGCAGCGGCCACTGGTTCAGTATCATTTTGATAGCTGCCGGCGCTCTGCTGGCGCTGGTTCCACCGCTGTTTGGCATTCCACTGGCGGCCTACGTGTCGGTGGGCTTGCTGCTGGTCGGCGGCATCACCGCCTTGCCCTGGCTGATTTCGCTGATCTACAACCGGCTCAGCCCCCGGGTGGCCCACCGGCTGCTGCCGCTGTTGGCCGTGGAGCGTGCGCGCCGCGTGCGCGAAAGCGCCGCGGTGGCCGTGAGCGGTGTGGTGGCATCACTGAGCCTGGCCGTGGCGCTCACGGTGATGGTGACCAGCTTTCGCGAGTCTGTCACGCACTGGCTGGACGTGGTGCTGCCGGCAGACCTGTATGTGCGCACGGCGCTGGGAACCTCCGCCAGCGATACGGCGTATTTCTCGCCGGAGTTTGTGGACGCGCTGGGCCGCCTGCCCGGCGTGGCGCGGGTGGGCAGCCTGCGCACCACGCAGCTGTTGCTGGATACCGCCAGGCCCAGCGTCACCCTGATCGCCCGCCCGCTGGACAACCCGGCCACCGCGCTGCCGCTGGTGGGCCAGGCATTGCCGGTGCCGCCCGGGCACATCGGCATCTACGTGAGCGAGCCGATGGTGGACCTGTACGGGGCACGCCCAGGCACCGTCTTTCGCCCACTTTCGCAAGCTTTTATGGCTCTGGCCCAATCAGGGTCTGCGCGAGCAGCTCCTGATTTGATAGCAAGCAAGGTGGGATCCGGGACGCCCGTGTTTTATGTGGCGGGCGTCTGGCGCGACTACGCACGCCAGTTCGGCGCCATCGCCATCGCCCATGCGGACTTCGAACGCCTGACCGGTGACCGGCGCACCAACGACCTCGCGCTGTGGCTGAAGGAAGGCGCCAGCGACAGCCAGGTGCAGCAGGCCGTGCGCGGCCTTGCCGAACAGCAGTCCGGCGCCGGCGCGCTGCTGGAGCTGGCCTCCGTCAGCCAGCTGCGCGCCACATCGCTCCGGATTTTTGACCGCAGTTTTGCCGTCACCTACTGGCTGCAGGGCGTGGCGATCGCCATCGGCCTTTTCGGTGTGGCCGCCAGCTTCAGCGCCCAGGTGCTGGCGCGCCGCAAGGAGTTTGGCCTGCTGGCGCACCTCGGGCTGACACGCCGGCAAATCCTGGCCGTGGTGGCCGGCGAAGGCGCGGCCTGGACGGTGATAGGCGCGCTTGCGGGGCTGGCCCTGGGACTCGCGGTATCGACCGTACTGGTGTACGTGGTGAACCCACAAAGCTTTCACTGGACCATGGACCTGATGGTGCCCTGGCTGCGCCTGGCCCTGCTGTGCGCCGCGGTGGTGGTGGCCGGCACCGTGACGGCCTGGCTGGCGGGCCGCGCGGCCGCAGGCCGGGACGCCGTGCTGGCGGTGAAAGAAGACTGGTAAGCCTTCCTTGCCCCTTTGCAGCGCTGCCGCGAAAAGGTGCGCCACGCGCAAGGGGTGCCCGTGCACCGTCCTACAGGCGTGGAGGCCGGTTTCCGACGCCATCCGGCCGCTCCCGGCATCACACTGTGGCTCATGCGGTGGCCGTCAAGTGCGCAGGTGTTTTGCCAGCCCTTGTCTCCCACGCCCTTTTTCTCTTTCAAATGCCTGCGGAGAACGCGATGACCACCAACACCAGCCCCCTGACCGGCGCCGACGCGAACCCGACAGGCAAGTTCGCACGGCATRCCTCCTCCCCGCCGTCCCACGGCTTGCAGCTCACCCGCAATGACGACGGCAGCGTGACCCTGGCACTCAACCAGCCCCTGAGGCTGCAGGCCGAAGAACTCGAAGAACTCGTCGCCAGCCTTGCCGGCTTGCGCGCCGACATGGACCCGCCCTACCCGCTGGACTGCCCGCCATTGAGTGCGCTGGAGCCCAGCTACAGCCCGCGGCACTGGGTTGCCTGCGACCCGCTGACCGGCAAGATCCTGCTGTTCCTGCGCCACCACCTGTTCGGCTGGCTGGGCATTGTGCAAACGCCGGAGACCGCGCTCGACATGCTGAAGTCGGTGGCCGTCGAGATGAAAAACCTGGAGCTCTCCGACCGCGATCCCAGGCGCGACCTGCACTGAGAATTGCTGCCTGCCAGGCAATGGCCGCTTCCCTGTGCGAGCCTCGTCTCATCCTGTTTATCGTGCTGTACATCTTGATACGAGGCGCTCCGCGGGTTGGCCAATGAATTCAGGGCCTCCACGCTGCACGGTACAGCACCTGCCGCCTTCCCATTTTTAGCTTTCTCCAATGCAGGCGACCACGCCGAAAGGCGTTTTCGTTTGCTTACTCATGGTCACGTTTCTGACGCGCGATTGTCATCACAGCGCCGGGATGAACTCCTACCATGGAGGCATTCACCAGAGAGGGCTTGCATCATGAGACCTGCTAAAGCACCGCCGCACGACTACCGCATTGAAAATGTCGATCCGGCCGAAGGCAGCCTGCTGCCGTCGAGCTCGAACCATCTTTTCGCCGACTATTCGCTGGCCGTGGCGGTGGCCGTGAAAAGTGTGGCCGACCCCACGCGACAGGAAGTGCGCGTCGTGCACGTTCCCAGCGGGGAAGTCGTCTTCCGGACTTCAGCGTTTTGACGCCGGGGCCCGCCGCATCAGGCCAGCCTGATGCTGTTTGCAAAGTGGTCATACACCACGGAAATTCTCCGCAGGTGGCGCGACTCCGCGTGCGCCAGCAGCCACAGGTCTGACTCGCAGTCGGCCAGGGTGTCCGCCAGCGGCACCAGCCCGGGCTCTCCCGCCAGCATGAAGCGCGGCACAATGCCCACCCCCAACCCCGCCTTGATCGCATCCATCACCGCCACAATGCCGTCCGCATAATGCCGCGGCGTGACCTTGGGCAACTGCTTGCGCCGCCACAGCACCGAGGGGTGTTCCGGAAGCGATTCATCAGGCGCTATCCAGTCCAGTTTCGCCAGCGCATCAAGCAAGGGGATTTTTTTGGACGACGCCATCTTCGCTTGCGCTTTGGACCCGCACAGCACAAAGCGCACGGTGCCAAGCTTGCGGCCCACCAGGTGGTCGGGTGGCTTGCGTGTTGCACGCAGCGCCAGGTCCGCGTCGCGCCGGCTCAGGCTCACGAGTTCATTGCCGGTGCGCATGTCCAGCTGCAGCAGCGGATGCTGCGCCAGCAGCGGCTTGAGCGAAGGCAGCACCAGCCCGCGCAATACCGCGTCAGTCGTGGTCAGGCGCACCAGGCCTGAAACGCCTTCATGCGGCCGCTGCATGCTGGCGCGCACCGCTTCAAGCTCGGCCTCCACGCGCTCCGCATGCGGCACCAGGCCCAGCATGGGCTCTGTGGGCAGGTAGCCCAGGCGCGACCTTTCGAACAGCCGCTGGCCCAGATTTTTTTCGATGCGCTGCACCGAGCGGAACACCRTGGACGCATCCGCGCCCAGCCGCCGCGCGGCCTCGGCCAGCGTCATGCCGCGCACCATGGCCAGCAAAATTTCCAGGTCAGAGGCCGTCAGCGCGTATTGCGTTTTTGCAATAGATGGTTTCATGATTGCCAATTTACATTGTATTTTTGCAATCGTAAAGTGGCGGCTCCTTCAACGCTACGCCCTTCGCCGGGCTTTACACCATGACCATCGAAACCTCCGAAACCTCCAGCGCCAGCCACGGCGCCACCCTGCTGCGCCTGGCCCTTGGCACCATGTGGGTCACCCACGCGCTGCTCAAAATCTTCGTCTTCACCCTGCCCGGCACGGCGCTGTTTTTTGAATCGGTCGGCCTGCCCGGCTTCATGGCCTACGTTGTCGTGGCAGTGGAGCTGGCCGGCGGCGCGGCGCTTCTGCTGGGCTTTTATGGCCGCCAGGCATCGCTGCTGCTGGCGCCGGTGCTGCTGGTGGTCGTCTGGGTGCACTGGCCCAACGGCTGGGTGTTTACCAGCCCCAAGGGCGGCTGGGAATACCCGCTCTTTCTGCTGGTCGCCTCGCTCGCCCAATGGCTGCTGGGTGACGGCGCCTGGGCCGCGCGCCGCAGCCGCCTGCTGGTGCTGCGCTGATCTGCGCTGAAAGACATCACCATGAAGCTCACCCTCATCAGCCACACCCTGTGCCCCTACGTGCAGCGCGCAGCCATCGTGCTCGCGGAAAAAGGCGTCGCCTTCGAGCGAATCAACGTCGACCTCGCCAACAAGCCCGACTGGTTCAAGGCGATCTCGCCGCTGGGCAAGACGCCGGTGCTACGGGTAGATGACGATGCGATTTTTGAATCGGCCGTGATCTGCGAATACCTGGACGACACCCTGTTGCCACGCCTGCATCCCGCGGATGCCCTCAAGCGCGCACAGCATCGTGCCTGGATGGAGTTCGGATCTGCCTTGCTCAATGCGATAGGCGCGTTCTACRACGCGGCCGATGCGGCGTCGCTGGCGCGGCACCGTGAAGATATTGGGCGCCGGCTTGCCCAGCTTGAGGCGGTGTTGCCGGATCGAGGCCCTTATTTCGCCGGAGCATCCTTCAGCATGGTGGACGCGGTGTTTGGTCCGGTGTTTCGTTATTTCGATGTGCTGGACGACGTGGGCGAAACAGGATTCTTTGAACATTTGCCAAAAGTGCAGGCCTGGCGCGCCGCTCTCGCTGCGCGTCCCTCTGTCCAGCAAGCGGTGGGCAGCGGCTATGCCCGCGAGCTGCATCGCTTCTTCCTGGCCCGCAGCTCCGAACTCTCGCGTCGCATTGCGGGGTGTGAAAGTAGAGCCTGATGCTATAAAGCGGATGGCCGCTTTTGGCCAGAAGTCGAAATTCGTCACCTCAATCGATGCCATCCAAAACGCCTTCCTCCGGCCCCGCCGATTGGTTGCTGGGCCGTTGGCGCTCTGACAAAGGGTTGACCGTTGACGGATGGGGTAAGCATCCCCCAGGCTCTATAGAGTTTCAGGCGATTATGCTTCGGACACTCGGCAAGACAGAGKTGCTATTCACTCCAACACGCTTCACCTCGATGTTCGAGGACGCCAAGTCCGTCACACCGTATCGGGTTATTTGGAAGTCA
The DNA here is from genome assembly GCF_056406035.1 of Polaromonas sp. P1_E1_2. Taxonomy (NCBI): domain Bacteria; kingdom Pseudomonadati; phylum Pseudomonadota; class Betaproteobacteria; order Burkholderiales; family Comamonadaceae; genus Polaromonas; species Polaromonas sp. P1_E1_2. The sequence goes on from NZ_JBFUAZ010000208.1 coordinate 5,351, forward strand.
GAAACAAGCATGGTTGTTGTGTTTGGCCGCATCGGTGAAGAAACAGCGCAACACCTGCATTTTTTAAGCCCAACGCTCTACTGGATCCACACCGGAAGATTCTGGGAATACTTTTCCAAGATGAAATGAGCTTGCTGCAGTGTCGGCAATGACCCAAACGGAAGCGCTTTTTCYCATCAGCCCGTAAAACAACCGGCCCCMAAGGCTGMCCCTCCTCAGGCGGCCGATGACCCGCYAGTGAAAACYGCCAATTGCGCATCAAAAGCACGCTGGTASGCWGGCCGCGCTTCACCACGGGCCACATAGGCCGAAAGRTTCGGGTATTTCTCCAGCAGCCCCGATACGSCCGCCCTGCGCAGCACCGTCACCATCAGCAGGTCTCCTGCGCTGAATGCACCGTCAAGCCAGTCGGAATTGCCCAGCCGGCTGGAAAGGTCGCCCAGCCGCGCATGGACGCTGTCCTCAAGGGCGGGCAGGCGGTCCGCATACCAGGGCTTGTCACGCTCGAAGAGCACCGCCATTGAGCGGTCAATGATGGGCGGCTCTACCGTGTTGAGCGCGGCAAACATCCATGCGACGGCGCGAGCGCGGGCATTTGCATCGTCTGGCAGCAGGCCTTTATGGCGCTCAGCAATATGGAACACGATGGCCCCTGACTCGAACAGCGCGAGATCACCTTCTTCATAGGTCGGAATCTGCCCGAAAGGATGAAGCGCGCGATGCGCGGGCTCCTTCATCGCCGCAAACGAAACAAGACGAACCTCGTGAGGCTGCCCCACTTCTTCAAGCGCCCAGCGAACGCGCATGTCACGCGCCAGCCCACGGCCGCGGTCGGGCGAACGCTCAAAGGCCGTCATGGTAGGGGTCGTCGGAAGGGTCATGGTGGTTTCTCCTTTTGCTGAGATGCCTGGTTGAGTGTTTTGTTGATGCCGGACATGCGATTGACCGGTCACCTAC
>NZ_JBFUAZ010000209.1:0-6291 GCF_056406035.1 Polaromonas sp. P1_E1_2
GTGCGAAACAGCCGCTCCGCGCCATCGGCCGGCCGCAGAAAGCGCGCGGTGCGGTTGGTGACCAGCACGTTGTGCTTCGCCGCCTCATGCCTTTCGTGGTGATAGCTGTCGAGCAATGCGGGCGCGGCGCGGCCTTGCAGCACAGCGGCCAGCTTCCACGCCAGGTTGTCGGCGTCCTGAACGCCCGAATTGCCGCCGCGTGCGCCGAAGGGGCTCATCACATGGGCCGCGTCACCGGCAAAGAACACGCGGCCATGGCGCAGCTTGTCGAGGCATTCGCTGCGGTAGGCATAGGGGCCGACCCAGACGATTTCATAGTCACCATCGTCCAGCACCTGTCCCGCCTGGCTTTTGAACTGCGCCTTCAGGCGGGCGCGCACCACGTCCTCACGGCTGACTTCTTCGGGGTTGGCGTGCGGCGGCATCTGGTAGTCGATGCGCCAGACACCGTCGGCCATCAGGTGTTGCCACACGGCGCGGCCTTCGTTAAAAGGTGCTTCGATCCAGGTATGGCGCTCCACCGGCGGCGGGTTTTTAAAGCGTACGTCGGCAATGCACCAGCGGTCGTCGCCCTTTTGCGCGGTGACCGTCGCACCGCACCAGGCGCGAAACGGGCTGCGCGAGCCCGTGCAATCGATCACATGTTCGGCCTGCAGGGTGTAGCTGCCCGCAGGCGTTTCAAGCTGCAGCGTCGCGAAGTCGTCGTTTTGCTCAAAGGCCGTGACGCGGTGGCTCCAGCGGAGATCAATGAGGCGGTCCTCAGGCGCGGGTCGGTAGAGCTGCTCCACCAGGAAGCCCTCGACATAAAACTGCTGGATATTGATAAAGGGCGGTTGCCGGCTCAGTGAATGCGTTTGCTGCTGGCGCAGGTCAAACGAATACACCTCGTCGGCGCCCGCAAAGGTGCGGCCCACGCTCCACTGCACCCCTTTGGCGGCGATGCGCTCGTAAATGCCCAGGCGCTTGAAGATTTCCAGGGTTTTCTGGGCATAACAAATGCCGCGCGACGACGCGCCCTTCACGCCCACGGTGTTGTCTTCGTCCAGCAGCAAGGCCTTGATGCCGTACTGCGCCAGCGCACAGGCCAGCGTCAGGCCGGTGATGCCGCCGCCAACGATGACGACGCCGTGCCGTTTGACCTCGCCTGTTTGCAGCTCGGGCGGTTCCACGAATGGGTATTCGGGCAGGGTGTAGCCCGTGCCTTGGGCAAATTCATAGCCGTTGGTGAACGCGGCCGGCAGTGTGGCCGCAGCGGCGCTGCCTTTTGTGCTTGTCTCCGGCATGGATTGTTCCTGCGGTTCTTACGTGTTTTAGGCGTTTTAGCCATACCGGTCAAGCGCAAGCAGCTATCAAAAGAGTAGCAAATGCGAGGCGCCGGCACGCGCTTTTCCTGGAGGCCCGGTGCGGTGGGCAACTCGGACAGTATTGTTTACCTATCCGTAATAAATTTACCATAACGTAATTGATACGATGAATTTGTCTGCCGTACGTCGCTGGCTATGGTTGCCCTTCTTTAATTTGTTAAATTTATTAATAATATTAATTTGATAGTTTTAATTAATGGCATGCATTGATTCCGGCAATTAGACGAATCCCTCCAACAGGTCTATGGTGTTTAGGTCTTCGGTCCTGCGCCAGAAGTCGGGCGTGGGTTTGAAGCATTGACGATTTGTTCGTTCATCAACCCACGAAGGAGATTTCCATGGCTGCTCTTAAAGGCTCCAGGACGGAAGAGAACCTGAAAGCCGCATTTGCCGGCGAATCACAGGCCAACCGCCGCTACCTGTATTTCGCGAACAAGGCCGACGTTGAGGGTCAACCTGATGTCGCGGCGCTATTCCGTTCCACTGCGGAAGGTGAAACCGGCCACGCCCACGGCCACCTCGAATGGCTGGAACAGTGCGGCGACCCCGCGACCGGCCTGCCGTTTGGCGCCACGCGCGACAACCTCAAGTCCGCTGTGGCTGGCGAAACGCACGAGTACACCGACATGTACCCCGGCATGGCCAAAACCGCACGCGACGAAGGCCATGATGAAGTGGCCGACTGGTTTGAAACCCTGGCCAAGGCCGAGCGTTCACACGCCAACCGCTACAGCAAAGCGCTGGCCGAACTGGTCGACTGACTGGACAAGCGTGTCCCTCGCTGCGCCGCGAGGCGTGGCGGGTTTTGGAAAAGATTTCGCACGAGAGTCTTTTCTCAAACCCCCACCTGAGATTCAAAAGAAGAGGCAAGCATGGCCACAGAAGGCAACCTCCAGGCGCCCACGCGCCACGCGATCGACTGGAAAAACCCGGACTTCTACAACGAAGACGCGGCCCTYCACGAGATGGAACGCATCTTCGACATCTGCCATGGGTGCCGCCGCTGCGTGAGTTTSTGCGGCGCYTTCCCYACGCTGTTTGACCTGGTCGACGAAAGCAAGACCGGCGAGGTTGATGGTGTGGACAAGAAGGACTACATGAAAGTGGTCGACCAGTGCTACATGTGCGACCTCTGCTACATGACCAAGTGCCCTTATGTGCCGCCGCACGAGTTCAACCTCGACTTTCCCCACACCATGCTGCGCGCCAAAGCCATCAAGTTCAAGAAGGGCGAAGTGGGTGCGGGTGAACGGTTTTTGTCGTCCACCGATGTGCACGGCCAGTTCGCGGGCATTCCCATCGTGGTCCAGGTGGCCAACGCGGTCAACAAAACCAAACCGGCCCGCGCCGTGATGGAAAAAGTGCTGGGCGTCGACAAAAACGCCTGGCTGCCCGACCTGGCCACGAAGAAATTCCGCTCAGGCGCGCTTGAGTCGCCACCGCATGCGGTGAAAGACGGCGCCAAGACGCCCGGCAAGGTCGTGATTTATTCCACCTGCTACATCAACTACAACGAGCCTGGCATAGGTGACGACCTGCTCAAGGTGCTGGACCACAACGAAGTGCCCTATGTGCTGGTCGAAAAAGAAAAATGCTGCGGCATGCCCAAGCTGGAGCTCGGCGACCTCGCTTCGGTGAACACCAGCAAGGAGGCCAACATCCCGGTGCTGGTGAAATACGCCAAAGAGGGCTACGCCATCCTGAGCGCCGTACCCAGCTGCACGCTGATGTTCAAGCAGGAGCTGCCGCTGATGTATCCCGACGATGCCGACGTGCAGCTCGTCAAGGAACACATGTGGGACCCGTTTGAATACCTGATGGCCCGCAAGCGCGACGGCCTGCTCAAGACCGAATTCAGCACGCCGCTGGGCAAGATCAGCTACCAGATCCCCTGCCATGGCCGCGTACAGAACATCGGCAAGAAAACCGAGGAAATGCTCAAGATGGTGCCGGGCACCAGTGTGCACACGCATGAGCGCTGCTCGGGCCACGCCGGCACCTTTGGCGTGAAGGTGCCMTACCACCAGCAGGCCATGAAGATCGGCAAGCCGCTTTTTAAAGCCATGGCCAGCCACAAAGACGGCGGCCTGCCTGACGTCATCAGCAGCGACTGCCCGCTGGGCGGCCACCACATCGCCCAGGGCTTTGACGTCAACAGCCTGGGTGCACCGCCGCAAAAGCACCCGCTCACGCTGATACGCACGGCCTACGGCCTGAAATGAGATCACACCATGAAGACCACCGGAAAGATCACCCGCGAATCCCTGATGACGCTGGAGGCCTACAGCAAATACCGCAAGGAGAACAAGCCGGCCATCATCGCCCACCGCAAGCTGCGCAGCGTGCGCCTGGGTGAGCACATCAACCTGCAGTTTGAAAGCGAAACCAGCATCCGCTACCAGATCCAGGAAATGCTGCGCGTCGAGAAAATCTTTGAAGAAGAGGGCATAGAGCAGGAGATCGAAGCCTATGCCCCATTGATGYCCGACGGCAGCAACTGGAAGGGCACACTGATGCTGGAGTACCCCGACGTCAACGAACGCAAGCGCGAACTGGCCCGGCTCATCGGTGTGGAAGACCGCATGTTCGTCGAAGTCGAAGGCCACAAGCGTGTTTACGCCATTGCTGACGAAGACATGGACCGCGAAAACGACGAGAAGACCTCGGCCGTGCACTTTGTGCGCTTTGAGCTGGACCCGGCCATGTGCGCGGCCGTCAAGGCAGGCGCCAGTGTCAAGCTCGGCTGCGACCACACGCATTACCCGGCGCATACGACGATTGCAGCGGAAACGCTCGCCTCTTTGGCCTGCGATCTGCAGTAGTTGAAGGTTCATGGCCGTGGCGCCATCCTCCTGTCGTAAAGTGGGGGTTTCGCCTTACTTGCCTTACCCCTACGACTCAAAGCATGCTGTTTCTCATCTCGCCGGCCAAATCCCTGGACTACGACACGCCGCCGCACGTCGCGACCCACACCCAACCCCTCTTCACCCGCCAGTCGGACCAGTTGATTGACGTGCTCAAAACACGGACCCCGCAGCAGATCAGCGAACTGATGAAGCTGTCAGATTCGCTCGCAGGCCTGAATGTCGCGCGCTACCAGGCCTGGTCGCCGAAATTCACCGCGAAGAATTCCAAACAGGCCGCGCTGGCATTTGACGGCGATGTGTATGGCGGCCTCGATGCAAAAACGCTAGGCGACGCACAACTCGCCTGGGCGCAGGAGCACGTTTGCATTCTGAGCGGCCTTTACGGCGTGCTGCGCCCGCTGGACCGCATGCAGCCCTACCGGCTTGAAATGGGCACGCCGCTGGCCACACCCCAAGGCAAAAATCTTTACCAGTTCTGGGGCTCACAAATCTCCGCCTACCTGAACGAGCGCGCCGCTGCCCACACCACACCGGTCATCGTCAATCTCGCCAGCGAGGAATACTTCAAGGCCGTGGACCGCAAGACGCTCAAGGCGCGCGTGGTGAGCTGCGTCTTTGAGGAATACAAGGCCGGCAAGTACAAGGTCATCAGTTTTTTTGCCAAGCGCGCCCGTGGGCTCATGGTGCGCCATGCGATTGAAAAGAAGCTGACTACCGTCAAGAAGCTCGAAGGCTTTGACGCCGAAGGCTACCGGTTTGACTCCAAAGTGTCCGAACCCGACCGGCTCGTGTTCCGGCGCAAGCAGGCCGCCTGAGCAGCCCAGTCCCGCATGAGCACGCCCGCCCGCACCGACCAGCAGCTCACGCCGGAAGTGCTGGCGTGGATGACGGCGCAGGCAAACCTCGGCCACTCCAGGGACGAGATATTTAACGCCATGCTGGCAGCCGGCTGGAGCCGCGACGCCGCCACGCGGGCGGTGCGGCTGACGCCCGAAGATCTCGCCGCAGTGGTTGTGCCTGCGCTGGCTTTGCCGGTCACCAACAACATGGTCGATGCCGGCGACAAGTGGGTGGAAATACTTTTTTTCGCCCAGGTGCCCAATGTCATCGTGCTGGGCAACCTGCTGGGCCCGAGTGAATGCGAGGCGCTGATGGAGGCCGCCCGGCCGCGGCTGGTACGTTCGCTGACGGTAGACACCAAGACCGGCGGAGAGGAGCTCAACCCTGACCGTACCAGCGAGGGCATGTTTTTCAGGCGCGCTGAAAACGCCGTGGTGCGCCAGGTGGAGGCGCGCATTGCCAGAATCTTCGGCTGGCCGCAGGAAAACGGCGAAGGGCTGCAGGTGCTCCACTACGGGCCTGGCACCGAATACAAGCCGCACTACGACTACTTTGACCCGACCGAACCCGGCACGCCCGCCATACTGCAGCGTGGCGGTCAGCGCGTGGCGACGCTCATCATGTACCTGCATGAGCCCGAGGAAGGCGGCGCCACGGTGTTCCCCGATATCGAGGTGCGGGTGGCGCCGCGGCGCGGCAATGCGGTGTTTTTCAGTTACCCGCAGGCACTGCCTTCCAGCCTCACGCTGCATGGCGGCGAGCCGGTTACCACTGGCGAGAAATGGATTGCCACCAAGTGGCTACGAGAACGCGAATTTGTTTAATACCCGTCTCATGGGGGCTACCACCCCAGGTGGGGCCGCGGAACTGGCTTTGCCAGGCCGCAGGCGCCCGTCCCCTGCAAGGGGAGAGGAGGCTACACGCAGTGAGCCTCAACAGGGGTGTACATAATCCACTATGAAAATCACCGCAAACAACATATCCATCGAGATTGAAGACACCCACCCAGGCGACGCAACCGGCCGGCCTGTGGTGTTGCTCATCATGGGGCTGGGCATGCAGCTGATTGCCTGGCCGCCGGCCATGGTGCAGGCAATTGCTGATGCGGGCTTTCGTGTGGTGCGCTTTGACAACCGCGATATCGGCCTTTCGCAGCACTTCGACTACCTCGGCTCGCCCAGCCTTTTGTGGGAGGGGCTCAAGTTCCGTATGGGCTGGCG
>NZ_JBFUAZ010000210.1:0-6287 GCF_056406035.1 Polaromonas sp. P1_E1_2
CCCCCAGCCGCCTGCCGGCACTTCCCAACATTCCGACTTTTGCCGAGCTCGGCTTTCCCAAGCTGACGGGGTCCCAGTGGTTGGGCTTGTCAGCACCCAAAGGCCTGCCTGCGCCCGTACTTGCGCGGCTGACGGCACTGATCCCTGAAATTCTCGCCAAACCGGACATCGCAGCCAGACTGGAAGAAATTCAGACCCTGCCGCGCAAGAATGCGGTGGTCGGCACCGAGTTCGTTCAGTTGATCAATTCGCAGATCGACACCTGGCGCAGCGTGGCCAAGCTGGCCAACGTCGAGGTGATAACATGATTTTTCCGGCAACGACAGCCGCAGGAGCACCCTGATTGAACAGCACCAAGGCCTTTTCCAGCGATACGGCAAGCGCTGCCGATGTGGTCAATGAGTTTCTCCGGCTCATCATGCTTCCTGACCCGGTGGCCGCCAGCCGGTTCACGGCACCCGGCATGAAGATTCTTTTCACCGGTGGCCGGGCCATGAGCGCCCCCGCTGAGTGCACCAAATTTAATGCATCGCGCTACAAATGGGTGAAAAAAAGGATTGAGCGCACCGAAACGGTTGCCGCCGGCTCTAGCGGCTCCGCCCCCGACGAAGCGGTGGTCTACAGCCTGGGAACCCTGTATGGAGAATGGCCTGACGGAACGCCTTTCGAAGGCAACCGCTATGTGGACCGCTATGTCGTCAAAAGCGGGCTGATCACACACATGGACGTGTGGAACGACAGCGCCGAATGGCTGCTGGTGCGGGCAGGCCTGGCTGTGCTGTGATCAGCTGATGGCGGCAAGCTACAGCGGCGCCCTGCCGACGCACAATCGCTTTGACTACCAGGCGATCAACCAGCGCAAACCTTATCGTTGGCCCAACGGCGCTGGTCTGGCTGTCTACCTGGGTTTCAACATCGAGCACTTTGCCTTCGGCGAGGGCATGGGTGCCACCATCGGCCCGGCCAGCCCGCAGCCGGATGTCCTGAACTACAGCTGGCGCGAGTACGGAAACCGCGTGGGCAGCTGGCGCTGCCTCGAGCTGTTTGACAGCCTGGGCCTGCCGGCGGCCGCCCTGATCAACACCGCACTGTATGAACACTGCCCCGAGCTGGTGGCTGCCTGCGTAGCGCGCGGCGATGAACTGGTCGGCCATGGCCACACCAACGCCGAACGCCAGGCCGCCATGAGTGAAGCGGACGAAAGCAGCCTGCTGGTGCAGTGCCGCACGCGCATGCAACAGGAGAGCGGCCAGTCCCCCGCCGGGTGGCTTTCACCGTGGATTTCGGAAAGCCTGCATACCCCTGACCTGCTCGCTGAAAGCGGCTACGGCTACACCCTGAACTGGTGCCACGACGACCAGCCGCTGCCAATGCGCACCCGCAGCGGAAAGGCTTTGTGGGCCGTGCCTTACCCGCAGGAACTCAATGACATCCCGATGATCATTGCGCGTCAGATGGACGGCAAAGACTTTGCGCAGATGATCATCGATCAGCTTGATGAGATGCTGGAGCAATCGCAGGCCAGCAGTTCAGCACCACTGGTGATGGGCATTGCACTGCACCCCTACATCGTCGGCCAGCCTTACCGCCTGCGCCACCTGCGGCGCGCGCTTCAGCATGTCGCCGCCGCACGTGACCGGGGCCAGGTCTGGATGAGCACGCCGGGCGATATCTTCCGGCACGCCGYACAGATGGCCGCGTGAGCGGCCCCTGAAAGAGGCGCTCGTGTGCGCGCCGGAGCGCGGGCAGAGGCTTTTGCTTATTACGCGCAGGAGCTGGTGGAGCTTGAGCTGAATGTCCGCGCGAAAGGCACAGCGCTGGAGTCGCCCGGTGTACGCCCTGAGGTTCACGTAAAGCGAGTTGGCTATTAAATTGATAGCTGTTTGCGCAGTATTTACTGGCCTTGCAGTCAATTTTTACTTCGGTATATCGGGTATTGAGCCTCTGCCGCACCGCTGGCCGCGTTTTGCCGGGCAGCCGGTGCCGAAAACTTTCGGCATGCGGCCTTTGGTTATCATCCACTTCGGAGTGGAGTTCGACATAACAAGAGGGGCAGGCGCCATGTTCTACTGGATTTACGACATACCCAACTGGGTGCTGGCGCTGCTTTTTTGCGCCGTCTGCCTGGCCTACACGTGGGGCGGTCTGCTTCTGCTGCGGCCGTTGGTGCGCAAGTGGCTCGGTCCGCAGCCAGACGCCAATGACTTTGTCAGCTATTTTCTTTCGGCCTATGGGGTGTTCTACGGGCTGATGCTGGGTCTGATCGCGGTTGCCACCTACCAGAACTTCGCGGATGCGGAAAAAGCCGTGGGCAAGGAGGCAACCGCCATTGCGGCGCTGTACCGCGATCTGTCGAACTATCCGGAGCCAGCGCGCGCCACGCTGGAAGGCGGGATGAGGGACTACGTACGCTTTCTGATCGACGAAGCCTGGGCTGAACAACGGCAAGGAAGGCTGCATCCTGGTGGAACCACGCGCGTTTCAGACATTCACCGCCAACTGCTGTCATTTGCGCCCGCCAGCCGGACACAGGAAATCCTGCATGCCGAAACACTGCGGCAATTCAACAGCTTTCTGGAGGCCCGGTATGCGCGCCTGCAGATCGTCAGCACCTCCCTCTCGGGTGTGCTGTGGTGGGTGGTATGTCTGGGTGCAGCGCTGAACTTTTCGCTGCTGTGGCTGTTTTCCATGGACCGGCTGGCGCTACACCTTGTGCTGTCGGGCATCCTGGCGACTTTTGTCGGCTTGATGCTGTTTTTCATCGCCGCGATGGACAACCCCTTCCGCGGCGAAGAGAGCGTTTCGCCGGAAGCCTTGAAGCTGATTCAGGAGCGGCTGATGCCGTCCCCGCGCTAGCGCCGCGCCGGCGCAGATCAATGCAGCTGCCGTGTGCCACCTCCGCGGCCATGGCAACCCTCAGATCGACCAGTTGATCTGCCCAAACAGGCGCATGAGTCTGGCCTGCCGCGTCATGCTGAATTGCCCGACCCAACCAATCCGGCCCAGCAGGTGTGATCGAAAATCGGCAAGCCCGTCCTTGTTTTGCGAGGCTGGCCCATGCAGCACGCTTTGATGCAAACACGCTTTCAGCCGGTCGAAATCATCACGCGGAACATTTGGTCGCACATTGACCACGACTCCGGTCACGCGCTGCCGCTGATGCCGGGGCAGGCAACGCGTCTTGTCCGGATGCAGGGTAAAACCTTCGTCGCGAACGATCTCTGCAACCCAGGCGTGCAAGGCGCGAAACTGCCGTCGCAGCGACTCGGGGCCTGAAAATACCAGGTCATCGGCATAGCGCGTATAGCTCGCGCCGAACACCCAGGCCAAGCCTTCAAGCCGCAAATCGAGATTGAAAGCACAGAGGTTGGCCAGCGCCGGGGAGGTGGGCGCGCCCTGCGGCAAATGCGCGGAACCAAGGCGCTTGGCCCCTATCCAGTCAAGCCCGCCATCGTCGCGCAGACGCTCGATCACCATCCCCGCCGTGCGGTGTGTGCAGAGCGCGGTGAGACTTCGCGCCACGCCTTCGGGGTAACCCAGCGTGCGCCAGACTGCATTGATCTGGGCCGCCCCTACGCTGCCAAAGAAATCCTGCAAGTCAAAACGGATGACCACGGCTTGCCCGACGTGAGCTGCCGCATGGGTTTTGACTGAGCGGCCGACGGTAAAGCCGTGCGCGGCTTCATGCACCGGCACCTGACTGAGCAGCGTATGCAGGATGTGACGTTGCACACGCTTGAGTTCTGCCTTGGGCGTCTCCAGCAAACGCAGGCCACCTGTCTGCTTGGGCTGCAGGCTGTAGCGATAGTGTTCAACAACTGCCGGCGTCGCCGGAGCCAGCCAGCGCAGTTGCTCGCGGGAGAGCTGGAGCCAGCGCGCCAGATCGGCATCCGTAGGGATGTCGGGCAAGACACAAGCTTCCAGCCCCAACGGCCGGGGGCGCATCACCGCCGGTCGCAGGATTAACCGGCGAATTCGCGGTGGCCTTTCCGGCTCGGGGTCATCCCGGTCATCGCTTGGCTGCGAGGCTTGCGGCTCACTGGAGTCATTGGGCTCTCCGTCTTCGTCGTCGTCCTCCTCCCCAAAGGCCAGATCAAAAGCATGCGATGCCTCCAGCCGCCGCGCCAGCGAAGTGACGTCAAATTTTTGCCAGGTGATGGTCGAAAGCAAGGTCAGCGGTTCCAGTAACTCCCGAAGCCACGCGGGTCGCTGCCCGAGGGCTGCTGCGGCCCTTGCCTGAAGGGCGCCCAAGGCAGTGCCGCCCGCCTTGTCCGCGTCGGCGAGCAGTGCGCGAGCCAGGCCGCGTGCAATCAAATGTCGGAAGCTGGCTTCGCGCATGGAATTGGGTTGACGCCGGCATCCCAACCAGCAGGTCATGCGTGAGCTGGGTGCGCAGAATGCGCAGTCCGCTCACGCGCCGAAATCGCAAAGTACRAAAAAACCATGGGGGTACCCCATGGCGCGGACAGGCAGCAACGAATCGCGTCCCGCTCGCAACACTTGGAATGCTGGCGTCGTCGAAATTCTAATGGCTTGCCCTCGGCAACGAGCTGTTGTCCCGCGCTGTGAAGGTGCCAAAACAACAGGGAATGCTTTAGATGTACGTCTACGCGGCCCGCACATGTCAAAAAGAATGCCAACCAAGAGAACGCAACGCGCTATCAATTCAATAGCTGCTTGCGCTCACCTGATAAGGGTCAGAGGCATTCTTACCTGCAGATCGGTTATGGGAAGCACTAGCGCATGCAAGGCTCCAGCTAAACGTCGGCCTTGGGTTACGCAAGGCTTTTCCAGGTCGCGTTCAAACTTCAGCAATAAGAAAGCCGCGCAGCCCTTCAGGAATCTGCGCGGCCAGCTACTGATTTCGTAGCGCCTCTGGCAACTTTTCAGCGTTACTTTCGCGTTGGCGGCAAATCGGTGCAACTGCCGTGCGCCACTTCCGCCGCCATGCCGATGCTTTCGCCCAGCGTCGGGTGCGGGTGTATGGTCTTGCCGATATCGACGGCGTCGGCACCCATCTCAATGGCCAGTGCGATCTCGCCGATCATGTCGCCGGCATGCGTGCCGACAATGCCGCCACCCAGGATCCTGCCGTGGCCGTGCGCCTCAGGGCTGTCGTCAAACAGCAGCTTGGTGAAGCCTTCGTCGCGGCCATTGGCGATGGCGCGTCCGGAAGCCGTCCAGGGGAACAGGCCCTTCTTGACCTTGATACCTTCGGCCTTGGCCTGGTCTTCCGTGAGGCCGACCCATGCGACTTCGGGGTCGGTGTAAGCCACGCTGGGGATCACGCGGGCGTTGAAGGCTGCACTGGCCAGTTCCTTGTTGCCTTGCAGTTCACCGGCAATGACTTCGGCAGCCACGTGTGCTTCGTGCACGGCCTTGTGCGCCAGCATGGGCTGGCCCACGATGTCACCGATGGCGAAGATGTGCGGCACGTTGGTACGCATCTGGATATCGACCGGAATGAAGCCGCGGTCGGAGACCGTGATTCCGGCTTTTTCGGCAGCCAGTTTCTTGCCATTGGGTGTCCGGCCCACAGCTTGCAACACCAGGTCATAGGTCTGCGGGGCCGGGGCGCTGCCGCCTGCCTCCGCGGACTCAAATGTGACTTCGATGCCTGCCTTGGTGGCCTTGGCGCCCACGGTTTTGGTTTTGAGCATGATGTTGTCAAAACGCGGTGCATTCATCTTTTGCCAGACCTTGACGAGGTCGCGGTCGGCGCCCTGCATCAGGCCATCCATCATTTCGACCACATCGAGGCGTGCGCCCAGCGTGGAATACACGGTGCCCATTTCGAGGCCGATGATACCGCCGCCCAGGATCAGCATGCGCTTGGGCACCTCTTTAAGCGCCAGCGCCCCGGTGCTGTCCACCACGCGTGGATCGTTTGGCATGAAAGGCAGGCGTACAGCTTGCGAACCAGCTGCGATGATGCAGTTCTTGAATGCGATGGTCTGGCTCTTGCCGGTTTTTTCCTGGCCTTCGGCACCGCTGGTTTCTTCAACCTGCAGGTGATTGGCGCCAACGAACTGGCCCAAACCGCGCACGACGGTGACCTTGCGCATCTTGGCCATGGCCGTCAGCCCACCGGTGAGCTTGCCGACGACCTTTTCTTTATGGGTACGCAATTTATTGATGTCGAGCTTGGGCTCTCCAAAACTCACGCCGAGGGCGTCGAAATGCTTGACCTCGTCCATCACGGCGGCCACATGCAACAAGGCCTTGGAGGGAATGCAGCCGACATTCAGGCAGACGCCGCCCAACGTGGCGTAGCGCTCTACCAGCAC
>NZ_JBFUAZ010000211.1:0-6236 GCF_056406035.1 Polaromonas sp. P1_E1_2
CCGAACTGCTGGGCGCTGATGGCCGCCCTGAAATACCGGCCGATGCCGATTCGTTCGACGTCCGCGTTGCCGTTGGAAACCGCCACCAGCGGGTAACGCCCGGACAGGAATTCCAGCGCCAGCACCGCGTCTTCAAACAAGGTGACCCGGTTGCGCTCTTCAAAGAAGACGTTGAACGCAGCCTCCGCCAGCAACGGGTCTTCGCCGGAGCGGTACAGCGCCACCCGTATCGCCTCCCGGCGTATCGCGCTCAGGTTGTATTTGAGCTCCGGGCGCGAGCGTGTGACGTGCTCCCGGATCTCATGGCGCGCCGCCGGGTTGGAAAACAGCGCCGCGGTCATCGGTGCATGCTGGCTGAGCCAGTCGTCCAGTGCTTTCTCGGCCCTTTCAATGGCAGGCCAGATGGGCCACAGGGTGTCATCGAGGTCAAGTGTGATGGCTTTTATGGTGGACAGGTCAAGCATAGGCAGCGTCAATGGGATAGGCGAGAATAACCCATGTCTTTTCGCTCGCGCATCCTCACGCCTTTCAACCCCGAACCCCCCTTCACGCACGATGCAGCGCCAGCCACGCCCACGGCCTGCGGCACGGCCGTCCTGCTCTGCAACCTGGGTACGCCCGATGAAGCGACGGCACCGGCATTGCGCCGCTACCTCGCGGAGTTTTTAAGCGACCCGCGCGTGGTTGAAATCCCCAGAGCGCTCTGGTGGCTGATCCTGCACGGAATCATCCTCCGCGTGCGGCCCAAAAAGTCTGCGGCCAAATACGCCAGCATCTGGATGAAGGAAGGCTCGCCGCTGCGGGTGTGGACGCAAAAGCAGGCCGTCATGCTGCGCGGTTACCTGGCAGTGCGTGGACTGCCCGTCGAGGTGCGTTACGCCATGCGTTACGGCCATCCATCCATCGCCTCGCAGCTTGATCAGCTCAAGGCCGACGGCGTCACGCGCATCCTCATCCTGCCGGCCTATCCGCAATACAGCGGCACCACCACGGCCAGCGTTTTTGATGCGGTCTACGCCTGGGCGGCGCGCATACGCCGCATCCCCGAGTTCCGCTTTGTCAACCACTACCACGATCATCCCGGCTATATCAGCGCGCTGGCGGCACGCGTGCGCGAACACTGGCGCACCGCCGGCCGCGGCGAGCAGCTGGTCATGAGCTTTCACGGGGTACCCGAGCGCACGCTGAAGCTGGGCGACCCGTATCACTGTGAATGCCATAAAACCGCCCGGCTGCTGGCCACCCAACTGAGCCTGCAGCCTGCGCAGTACAAGGTCACCTTCCAGTCGCGCTTTGGCAAGGCCAAATGGCTTGAGCCGTATACCGAGCCCACACTGGTGGCCCTGGCAAAGGCAGGTGTCGGGCGGGTCGATGTGATTTGCCCCGGTTTTACCGGCGACTGCCTCGAAACGCTGGAGGAAATCAACATGGAAGCCCGCGAAGCTTTCCTGCATGCGGGCGGCAAGGAATTCAGCTACATCCCTTGCCTGAACGACAGCCATGAATGGATTGCGGGGCTTGCCGAGCTGGCGCAGCTGCATCTTTCAGGCTGGCCGGTAGCCGGCGCAGAAGCTGCGGAATTGACCAGCACACGCCAGCGCGCGCGGGCCCTGGGTGCCAACCAATAAGCCATATTCCTTGCGGTGGCTATCAAGCCTTGAGCTTGAGCAGCTGCATCATTAGCTGTGTGGTCTTGGTATCAAAGTCGATAAAGTTGGTGAGGTCAGCCCCGGACAGCCAGGACTGCTCCCAGTAACTTTCCTTGAGCGTTTTTTTCCACAGCTCATAGGCCAGCGACGCCTTGACGCCGTCAACCATCTCCGACTGGCGCGCGGGCGTGACGCCCTGGCCGGTAAAAACTGCCCGCCAGTTCGCCATGTCCAGGTCCAGCCCCTGCTCCCGCACGGACCGCACACCGTAGCTGGTCTTCTTGGATGACACACCCACGGCGCGCAGCTTGCCGCTGGCCAGTTCTGCGCTGAAAGTTCCGTATCCGGAAACGCCGGCCACCGCCTTGCCGGTCAATACCGCATCCACCAATTCAAAATTGCGGGCAAAGGGCAGATACACCGGGTCTTCAGGGCGGCTACCGGCAGACTTTGCCAGCAGGYCGGCGAACACGTGGTCCACACCCCCAACAGAGCCAATCGCCATGGGCGTCAGCCTGGGGCTGGTGCGCAGGCGCTCAGCCAGTTCGTTGACGGTCTTGATGGGCGAGTTGCCGGCGACCACCACCACGAGGTAGTCGCTGGTCAGGCGGGCCACCGGGCGGAGCCGGGTCAGGTCCACGGCTGGTTTTTGCAAAGCCACTGCGCCGACCAGGTTGCTGTCACCCATGAAAAGCGCATTGGGATCGGAGCCGTACTTGCCGGCATACCAGGCCAGCCCTGTGGTGCCGCCGTGCCCCTCCTTGTTTTCGTATTCAATCTCGTCGCTCAGGCCCAGGCCGACCAGGGCATCGCCGAGGGCACGGCCCGCTTCGTCCAGCGTGCTGCGCGAGGCGGCTGGTATGACGATGCGCAATCTGGGCGCAAGCTTGCCCTTCACGGCAGCCTGTGCCCACAAGGGTGCTGGGACAACGCCGGCGGCAGCTGCGCCCAGGCAGGAGAGCCCACCGAGAAAAATACGTCGTCGGACATTCGGCATGAGATTCTCCAGCGGTGGTGGCATGTATCAGGCAACAGGCCGGCATGCGCCGGTTTCCCCAACAGGTACAGCACTTTCCATGCCATCCATCAGATGGACGCCGGAGAAAGAAAAGGGGTGACCCACGCGGCCGCCCCTTCCGAAAACCCTGGCGCAGAGCGTCAGGCTTTGAGCTTGAGCAGGTGCACCATGACTCGCGAGGTCGTCAGGTCAAAGTCAATGAAGCTGGTAAAACCGGGTCCCGAGAGCAGCGAAGAATCCCAGTGGTTCTGCTTCAGTGTTTTTTGCCAGGACTCATACCCTGCGGCGGCTTTCACCGCTTCGACCATTTCGGCCTGGCGCGCGGGTGCCACGTTTTGGCCGGTAAACACACCACGCCAGTTGGCCATGTCCACATCGAGCCCCTGCTCGCGAATCGAGGGAATGCCAAAAACCGTGCGCTTGGACGACACGCCAATGGCACGCAATTTTCCGCTGGCGAGTTCATCGCTGAACTCGCTGTAGCCCGATATGCCGGCCACTGCCTTGCCACCCAGCACGGCCTGTACCACCTCGGCACCGCCGGCGAAAGGCAAATACACCAGTTCTTCCGGTTTGCTTTGGGAGGCTCGGGTCAGCACCCCCGCAAACACATGATCCACACCACCGGCCGACCCGCCGGCGATCGGCACGTCTTTGGGGTTGGTGCGCAGCCGGCTGGCAAGATCGGCAACGGTACGGATCGGCGAGCTGGCAGCGACCACCACCACGAGGTAGTCACTGGTCAGGCGGGCTATCGGCTGGATGCGAGTCATGTCGACCGCGGGTTTTTGCAAGGCAACCGCGCCCACCATGACCATACCGCCCATCAACAGGGTGTTGGGATCGTTGCCGTATTTTTCGGCGTAATACGCCAGGCCGATGGTGCCGCCCTTGCCGCCCTTGTTTTCGTATTCGATCTCGTCAGCGGCGCCGACACCCAGCAAGGCCGTACCCAACGCACGGCCGGTCTGGTCCCAGCCCCCGCCGGCGTTGGCCGGTATCACAATGCGCAGTTTCGAAGTTAGTTTGGCGGTCTTGCCTTTTGGAGAAGCGACAGCTGCCGGCGCCTTGGCGGATTGCGCCAATGCGGGGAATGTACTGCCCAACGTGGTCAGGCCCAACCCGGCGAGCCCACCCAATGCGGTGCGTCGTTTGATGTTCAGCATGTCATCTCCTTTTAGTAATAAAACTCAACTTGCAGGTTTTTTCGCCTTCCAGTATTTAGCCATACGCGGAAGCACCAGCACCGCAACCACAATCACGACCAGCGTGATCGACATGGGGCGCTGGAAAAACACGGCGGGGCTGCCTTCGCCGATTGACATGGCATTGCGCAATTGAGCCTCAGCCAGCGGGCCAAGGATCATGCCCACCACCACAGGGGCAGTCGGAAAGTCAAAGCGG
Organism: Polaromonas sp. P1_E1_2; assembly: GCF_056406035.1. NCBI lineage: Bacteria > Pseudomonadati > Pseudomonadota > Betaproteobacteria > Burkholderiales > Comamonadaceae > Polaromonas > Polaromonas sp. P1_E1_2. Next base: position 4,072 of record NZ_JBFUAZ010000211.1, read on the forward strand.
CGCATCAGGACACCGAGCAAGCCGATGGCGTACAGCAAAAAGAGGTCGAACGCACTTTGCCGCATGCCGTATGCGCCCACCGTCGCAAAAATCAGGATGCCCGCGTACAGCTGCGGTTTGGGAATTTTCAGCAGTTTGACCCACAGGCCCACCATGGGCAGGTTCAGCACCAGCAGCATCACGTTGCCAATGTAAAGCGAAGCAATCAGTGCCCACACCAGAGCCGCTGACGTGGTGAACAGTTGCGGACCGGGCTGGATGCCGTAGTTCTGGAACGCGCCCAGCAAGATCGCCGTGGTGTTGGAGGTCGGGATGCCCAATGTGAGCAGCGGGATCAGCGCAGCCGTCACCGTCGCATTGTTGGCAGCCTCGGGACCGGCAACACCCTCGATAGCGCCTTTGGTGCCGAACTCCGCACTGTGGGGCTGGTTTTGCGCCAGCTTCTTTTCCATTGCATAGCTCAGGAAAGTCGGGATCTCGGTGCCGCCCGCCGGGATGCACCCGAAGGGCGTGCCGATGGCCGTGCCACGCAACCAGGCGGGGATCGACCGCTTCCAGTCCGCCTTGGTCATATGCACACGGCTGAGCTTGTTCTGCTCTTCCACCATGCGGCCTTCATACAGCACCGCATAAAGCACTTCGGCAACCGCAAAGAGGCCCACTGCCACCAGCACGATTTCAATGCCGTCCAGCAGTTCCGGGATGCCGCCGGTATAGCGGCCCTGGCCGGAGATCTGGTCGAGTCCCACGCAGCCGGCGGCCAGGCCGACCAGCAGCGCCGCCATGCCGCGCAAGGTGCTTTTGCCCAACACCGCACTCACCGTGGTGAAGGCCAGCAGCATCAAGAGGAAGTATTCCGGCGGACCCAGCTTGACTGCGAACTCGGCCACAAAAGGCGCAAACAGCGTGACGATGACGGTGGCAATCGTGCCTGCCACAAACGAGCCGATAGCAGCCGTGGCCAGTGCCGCGCCCGCGCGCCCGCTCTTGGCCATCTTGTTGCCCTCCATGGCCGTGACCATGCTGGCGGTTTCGCCCGGTGTGTTCAGCAGGATGGACGTGGTTGAGCCGCCRTACATCGCGCCGTAGTAAATGCCTGAGAAAAAAATCATCGAAGCGGTGATGTCGACCTTGGCTGTGATGGGCAGCAGCATGGCCACTGCGACCGCAGGGCCGATGCCGGGGAGCACACCCACCGCTGTACCGAGCGCGCAACCCACCAGGCACCAGAGCAGATTCACCGGCGTGATCGCTGTCGCGAAACCCGCCATCAGGGCATTGAAGATATCCATCAGATCCACCCCGTGCTGGTCAGGCCTGGCAAATTAATCGCCAGGAATTTCGTGAACATCCAGAACACCGGCGCGGAAATCGCGAAGCCCACCGCGAAGTCGRCAAGCCAGGTGCGCGGCGCATTGACCGCGGTCTGGCCGCCCGCACGGCGCAGGCCTTGCACAGCCAGCAGATAGCATAGCGTGCAGCTCAGGATAAAACCAATGGCGGTGATGAGCGCTGCATTGAGCAGCAAGCCTGCCGAGACCCACACGAAACCCGGCCAGTAGGCCTGCACCGAGCCCGAAGGCGGTTCGAGCTCCCGGAAGCCGCCGCTGCGTGCCTCCCAGATGATGAAGGCGCCACAAATGGCGAGGCCCACCGACACCACCCAGGGCAGGAAATTGGGGCCTACACCGCCATAACCTGCCTCGGACGAAATGCTGATCGCACCAAAGGCCAGCGCCAGGCCGGTCAGCAGCACACCGGCCCCGACCAGAGTTTGCGGCCAGACGGCCGAGGGATCTGAAGTTGTCATCGTTATAGTTCCCGAAAGGCGGGGAAGGTTGGGCCAGACATAAGCAGTCTGGGGGCACGCGGGCCTTTCGTCAAATTTTCATCAAATTTGACGGAACCGCGTGCAGCTGATACGCGAAAGCGCGGGTGGCGTAAAAACGCGGAAGATCAGACCATGCCGGACTTGACCATCGTGGCGCGCAGCGCCGCAAAGTCGTCGTCCACAAACTTGGCAAATGCCTCACCCGTCAGGACTGCGGGAGTCCAGTCGTTCTTCTTGACAGCCTCGGCCCAGGCCGGCGCCTTGAGCGCGGCCAGCACCATGTCGGTCAGGGCTTTGCGCTGTGCGTCCGTGATGCCGGGGGCACCGTAGACCC
>NZ_JBFUAZ010000212.1:0-6214 GCF_056406035.1 Polaromonas sp. P1_E1_2
GCTGCGCGCAGGCCAACGTCCAGAAAGCCGGAGGCTTCCTGGACGTCGCAATGCGGTTTAACGAGAGATGCACACGCCGGCTGGCGGTGCGGCGGCGCTGCTTAACCCGCAGTATTTGCCCTGCCGTGTGCGGCAGGTACGTTGAAGTCGCTGGGGTAGGAGTTGTCAACGCTCAGCTTGTAGCCTTCGTGCTGTGCCTGCTCCAGTTCAGCGCGGACTTCTGCGCGGGTCTTGGTACCTGCAACGGGGGTGGCATCAGTGCCAGGATAGCTGCTGTCGCTGTTGACCTGGTATGACGCGCGCGGTGATTGCAGCAACTCTGCGCGGACATCGGCGCGGCTCAAGGTGCTGGCGGCGCTCACTTCATTGCCGGGGTAGTTGCTGTCCTGGGCAAAGCTGTTCGCCGAGGCGAGCGCTGCAAGGGCAAGAACGGATGCGGAAACAAGTTTCGTCGATTTCATGGTGAATTTCCTTTAAGAACAAGTGTGAAAACAGGCGGGACGGGCGTTGTGCCCGTGAGGCCTTCATCGCTGAGTCGCGTTTTGAACAGGTGGCTCACCGATGTATCAAACCTTGTTCCGCGGYGCAGATACACAAGTGCGTATTGGCAGAACATTCAATTGTCGAAACCGGAACAATAACGGCGTGTAGTCCTGGAACTTTTTGGCGTTCAAAAAATTCGCCCACGTTTCTTTGCGATTTGTGAGGCGTGTTTTACGAAGGGTGAAATGCCATGAACTACGACAGCACCCAGGGAGGCTGCCACTGTTATGTGGGGCCGCAAGCCCGCTTTTCCACACCGGCCGCCCGGGTGAGTGCTTTTGCCGTGCCCCGGCGCAGGTTTTAGTCCTGCCGGGCTTCCATCTTCCTGATCACAGCGCGCGTGTACTCGGTCATGAATTCCAGAAACACACTGGTGCGTGCCGGAATGAATTTGCGGCTGGGCAGCGCTGCATAGAGCGTGTTGGTGCCGGTGGTCCAGGGCGACAAAATACGTTGCAGCGCGCCGCTGTTGAGGTGGTTGGCCACCAGGTCGATGGACTGGCTCATGATGCCCGCRCCGTCCACACAGGCGCGTATCAGCGTGTCCGAATGGTTCACCAGCATGCTGGGCTCGATTTGCACCTCCACTTCCCGATTGTTTTCCTTCGGGTTGAACAGGCGCCAGCTGCGGTGGCGGTTGGCCTGTGCCTTGATGCGCATGCATTGATGATGGGGCAGGTCTTCAGGTTGTGCGGGTGTGCCGTGGCGGCGCAGGTAGTCTGGCGAGGCGCAGAGAATACCGGCGGAAGACGCAATAGGCCGGGCGATGATGTTGGCGTCAAAGGTGTCGGCAGCGCCCAGCAGGGTGAGGTCGTAGTCTTCCACGGGCGGCATCAAGGGAGAGTCCACATAGATATCCAGCACGACCTTGGGGTAGCGCCGCGCGAACTCCGCCACCAGGGGCGCAATCACGTGCACGGCAAATACCGGCGGGGTCAGAATGCGGATGACGCCGGACATTTCCTGCGCATGGGCCTGGGCGGCGGCATGCGCTTCGTCGATGTCATCGAGGATGTGGCGCACCCGTGCCAGGTAGGCCTCGCCGGCATCCGTCAGGGCCAGGCGGCGGGTGGTGCGCTGCAGCAGCCGCACGCCCAGGTGATCTTCCAGGTCGCCGACCAGCCGCGTCACCACGGCGGAAGACATGTCGAATTTGCGCGCTGCGGCCGCAAAACTCCCGTCATCCACCACCTGCTGAAAAACGCGCATTGATTGAAGCCGGTCCATGGTTTACCCCTAAGTTAAGCCATCATTGTTGCTGATTCAACAGTAATGTATTGTTGAAATTGCTATTTTTTGATCGATTTGAATGGAATAAAGTTCATACATCGATGAGCCGAAGCCCACTACAAGGCGACTCACCGAGGCTGGACAGACGGGAAGATGAGCCCGCCATGCCCGGAACGTCACTTAACTTTGAGAGGATATTCATCATGAAATCGAACTTTATCGCCGCTTCCGTTGTTGCTGTTGCCGCCCTGACTTCCGTGGCTGCTTCTGCCCAAACCTTCAACTCCTATTTGTTTGACCAGATGCAGGCACCTGCGACCAAAACCCGTGCTGAAGTCAAAAGCGAGGTGCTGCAGGCACAAAACGCCGGCTCCGCTTCGAGCTACAACGGCGCCACCGCCCAGCAAAACCTGGGCGCTCCCCGCGCCGAGAAGGCCGGTGCAGCACCCCAGGCTGCTGCTGAAGCTGTGAAGACCAGCCAGCAATAAGCCAGTACGGCGCCGGCGCCTGGCCGGTCCCGACGCTTTTCGCCCCGGCAGCCTTTGGCTGCCGGGGCGATTGCATTTGGGCCTGCGGGATTCACGCAGGCCGTATACGACAGTATCCGGCCGCACTCTAGAATTCCCCTCATCTTGAGAACCTCCAACGCACCTTACGCCTTTGCCTTTGTCGCCGCGCAGCTGTTGGCCCTGCCGGGCCTGGGTCTGGCGCTTTACCTGTACACCGTTGGCAGGATGGCGGGCAGTGGTGGCTGGCTGATTGGAGTGTTCGAGCTGCTGTTTTCAGGCGTGGTGGTGCTGCCCGCGGTGCTGCTGTGCACGGTGCTCCTGCTGATTGCAGGCTTGTTCTCCCGGGGGCGGCCATGGGCTTGCCTCGTGCTGTTGCTGGTCAATGCGGCCGTGCTGGCTGTTGGCTGGGCGATCAGTCCAGCCACCGAAGCCGCGGAGCTGCTGGTCTGGGTCGCCACAGCGCTTTCGGCCGCGGCTGCTGCTGCGCTGGCGTGGCAGGCGTTCTCGCCGGTGACGAGGCCTGAGCGGAACATGCTGTGGGGACAGCTCCTGCTGGTTGTCGGGCTTGGGATTGGATTGGGGCTGGCAGGCGGCGGCAGTGTCCCTGCTCCGTCGCCTGCCGAGCCGGACCCCATGGCAGCGATACCGCCGGAGCGCGTATTCAAGGGACTTCTGGGTGGCAAGCCGGTGCACCTCGCGGTGCATGACTGCAAGGTCTACCGCGCCATACCCAAGTCGTCCAAGGAGCCCGGCGAGAACGGCTGGCAGATGGTGCTTGAACCCGATCTCTATCCCTTCTTCACGTATTGCGAGCGGCAGTCGCTGCAGGCAGACAATGGCGTCGTCACCGTCACCCTCGGGCGCATCGCCTTCGGTGCAGGGGGCTGCTGCGCCACGGGTGGCACTTACCGTTCCAGGGACGGTGAGCTGTGGAAGAAGCTGTGAAGTCTGCCGAATAGGGCGCCGAACAAGCTGCGTTCGAATCCTCAGGGCATCAGGTTGCTATAAAAATAATAGCTGCTTGCGCAGGATCTGCTTGGGTCAAAGCCGGTTTTCGCTTTGAAAATAACCGTTTTTAGTTGTCCGGGGACGGCAAAAATCCGGAAAAATCCCTGCCGGCATGCGGTTTCAGGGCCTTTTTTGTGTGCCAAATGTGCCGGTAGCCCAATAACAACGCGCGCGACCAGCTATCAAAAAGATAGCGATTTGCCGATGCCCTCAGTCAACCCAACCGTTATCTAACCCGCAAGCGGCGCCCAGTGGTTGTCCAGCCGCATATTTTTGAGCGCCGGCAAAGCTGTGCGGCCTGCGCCGTCGCGTGTCATTGCGGCGAGCCGCCCCCCGGCCCACAGCATGGTGTCAGCCTGGCCCTCCGCCGGAGCCGACGTGACGGCGCAGGCCTCTTCCAGCGGGAAAAAACCTGTCCAGCGCCCATCGGCCTGCCATATGGCCACGCCGTTGGCGCGCGGGCAGCTCACGGCAAAACCGCCCGCCGCCCAAGTGATGTCGCCGCCGTAGCCAGCCAGTACGCGTCCGTCGGCGGCGCAGGCTTGCAACTTCTGGCCGTCAAAAAGCGCCAACACGGGCGCGGCGGTTTTGGTTGCCRTGTCRTCATGCTCGGCCTGCAGCGCGATGCCCAGGACACGCGCCCCGCCTGCCGCCGGTGCGCGGCCCCAGGCCATGTGCCGCAGGCTCARGCGTTTGTCGGCCAGTCGCCACTGTCCCAGCAGCGCGCCGCGTCGTGTGTCCAGCCGCACCAGCGAGGCATCCATGCGGTCCATGTGAATTTTCAGCCGGCCGGTTTCAGGCAGCGCGGGGATGCCGCCGTTCGCCACGACCAAACTGCCGTCGTCATCCAGCAAAAGTTCATGCGGGTCCATGCCGTGGGTCGGCCATTCGCCAAATTTCTCCAGCGTGGCGGCATCACGCAGGCCGATCAGGCCTTCACCGGTTTCGAGATTCGTTTCGGTGGTGTAGAGCGTTTTGCCGTCGGGGCTGGCGATCACGTGGCCGTTGAAGGCGCGGTCGGGCTCGGCCCAACCCCAGGCGATGGCCTGGCCGGTGCCGTCGCCTTCGGGCTTCCAGCGCAGCAGCCAGTCGCCCGGCCGGCGGGCCACCGCCAGCAGCGTGCCGCTGCGCTCAACCCACACACCATGGGCGCGCGTCGGTACGTCGAGTGCGGCGCTGACCCGGAGCGCGGCGCTGCGATACGCCAGCACACCGACCTGGTAGCCGTGCGCGGCCTCCCAGGCGGCGGCCAGCTGCTGCGGCCGAGTAGTGGCGGTGACGGCAGCTGCCAGGGCGGGACTGAGCCAGGCGCTGGTGCCGGCCGCTGCCAGCACCAGCCATTGCCGGCGCCGCAGTGTTGTCAGGGCCTCAGCCTTATTCATGCAAATTCCTAGTCGCCGTCGGCGTCTGAAAAGCCGATGCTCACTTCCAGCGCTGGCGCGATGTCGGCTTCCGCGAGTTTTTTCAGGTCGGCCAGTGAACGCCCGGCGCTGCCCATGCCGGTCTTGTTGACGGGCGATGCGCTTTGCATGGCTTTGTCGGCTTTGTTCACCGCTTGCGCGAGCTGGTTGGCCGGCTCGTTGCGGCCGAGCCCGCGCAAATAGGTTTCCAGCGGTGCCAGGCCGGCACCGGGTAGCGGTGCTTCACGCGCCTGTGACGCGCCCAGTGTGCGCAGCGCCTGCCATTGCGCGGCCCAGCGCGCTGCAGTCTGGCCGCTGGCGCTGCGCGCATAAGCGGCGTTGCGGTTACCTTGCGCCCCGGCCATGCGGGGCTTTTCCATCTCGGCCCAGCGCAGGCGTTCCAGCGAGCCGGTCCACTGGTTGACCAGCTCGCTCATCGCCGGCCCATTGCTTTCTTCCGATTCGCCGGGTTGGCGCGCTGCCAGCTCGCCGAAGGCTTTGGCCAGCGTGTCAGCTTCGCGCTGGATATCGGCAGCCACCTGCACGGCGTAGCGGCACGCCGGCATGTCGGGTACTGACGACGAAACAGGCTGGCTCCACAGCAGCCATTCGAGCGCCGGCAAGCCCTTGGCCGGCGTGCCTATGCTTTCCATCGCGGCGGCATCTTGCGGCGCTGACTGAATCGCCCGCTTGATGAGCTCGGGCCGCGTCGGCGAAAAGTCGATCTGCCGCGCGGAGCGCCGCTGCACCAGCGGGCCGATTTGCACGCCGCTCAAGCGGTCCCAGGCGAGCGCGGTGGTTTTCCAGCGATCGCGGGCCTGCTCCAGTCGGGCAGCGGCAGTGTCTGCATTCGCATCGCACACCGCAGAGACCGCTGACGGCAAGGCACCGGCCTGTTCGGCAAACGCAGCGGCCTGCGGCGCGTACCAAAAGCGATAGACGCCGCGCATGAAATCACCCGCCGTATAGAACGGCACGGCAACGTTGGGCGCGACGGTTTGCGCGTGCAGGGCGCCGCAGGCCAGCAGGGAAAGCACGCCAGCTACAGCCAGCAGGGCAGGCCGGCATGGAGGGCGAAGCGTATTCATGAGGCTCATAACGACTCGAGAAATTTCACCAGCGCGGCGCGTTCCTGCGCATTCATCCGCAGGACTTTGTCCTTGCTGGCTTTGGCTTCGCCGTCGTGCCACAGCACGGCTTCCAGCGCGCCGCGCGCGCGGCCGTCGTGCAGAAGACGGTTGTGGCCGTTCACGTCGGGCACCAGGCCGATGCCCCACAGCGGCGGCGTGCGCCACTGGCGGCCATCGGCCAGGAAGTCGGGCCGGCCGTCGGCCAGGCCTTCGCCCATGTCGTGCAGCAGCAGGTCGGTGTAGGGCCAGATGGTCTGGCCTTGCACGGCCTTGCTGCCCAGCCGCGGAAACGGGCTTTCGCCGGTGACGTAGCTCGGGCGGTGGCAGGCGGCACACTGCGCTTGGGCAAACAGTTTCTGGCCGCGCACCACCTGGGCATCGCGCGGATTGCGGC
>NZ_JBFUAZ010000213.1:0-6178 GCF_056406035.1 Polaromonas sp. P1_E1_2
CGATCGCAGGTGCTTCTTTATTGTGTTGCGAGCCAGGCCTGTACGCCTTGAGATCTCGCGAATGGACATCTGATCCCGCAATGCCCAACGTCTGATGACATTCAATGTCGCCACGTCTATCACTCCTAATTTCCCCCTGCTTTTAAAACAAGCAGGGTAGTGCCTACGTGGGTCAGTTTTGGATGGAAATTACTGCGCTAAATGGATCAGATTTCGACGGAATTCAACACATAGAAATTTTTGAGTGTTTCTACGCCTACTTACAACATGAAAGACGAAAAAAAAGCGCTGAGAACGAGCGCTTGATATGAAATCCGTTGAAAACCAGCTTGGTACAAAAGAGATGACATTTGATGGGCTTGGTTATTTGTTGAGCGAGAGTCTCATCCGCATCACTCGATTGAACACCGCTTTCTCTGATTTGTGCTCATTTAAATCTGTGACAAAGTACCCATACGCCCAAACTGACGATTTTTCGTGAGCGTTTCGGCTTGTCGTTAACCCTTAAGCCCCTTACCCGCCCGCACCACCATCTCCTCCGTCCCTACATCCCTCGCACACCACCCCGCCACAATGCGCGACGAATTCGACAGGCCATKCGCATCCGGCCCTGTGCCTTCGCCTTGCAGCACCTGCACCGGAATCTGCGCTTTTTGCAGAGCGTCGGCCATCACGGTCTGCGAGGCCCAGAAAACGTTTTTGTCATTCGGGTTGYCCAGTACAAACACGCGCAGTTTAGGGTGAGTCTTTTCCTTGACGACAAACTTCCACGGCTCGTAGGAGTCGGCGTAGTTGGTGGTGTCATTGGTGCGGCCCATCATTTCCCAGCGGATGCGGGGTGAGGAGGGGGCTGAGGTGGGGACTGCGCAAACGATGTCTGCGCGTTCAGTGATCAGGGAGGACGTGACGTGGCCGCCGCCGCTTTGGCCGGCGATGACCCATTCTTCAATGCCGTAGCGCTTCTTGATCTCGTCTAACGCGGCCGAGATGATGAGTGATTCGTCAATGCGCCTGCGCTGCATGTGGTCGCCTGATGAGCCGTGGGTGCCCGGGCGGCCCATGTAGATGTAGGGCATGCCGAGTGTTTTGGCCCAACCGTCGGCGAAGTTTTGCAACTGGGCATTGGTCAAGTCCAGGTAGTTTTTGCTGGTCTTGCCTACGCCCACAAAGACGTCGCCATGAAAGAACACGATGGCGCGTTTGACGGGCTGGTCGCCAAAACCGGCCTTCCAGTATTTGATGYATTCGGCGCCCGAACTGGCCGTGGCGGCCCAGACGGTATTGGCGGCGGCTGCGCATTGCGCCTGAGTGGCCTTGACGCCGTGCAGGATGGCCGACTCTGAAAAGTCGCCTGCATCGCTGAACTCGAAACGGCCGAACTGGGCATGACCGGTGGCCGGTACCAGCAGGGATGCCGCCCATCCCGTCATCACCAGAAAATTGCGCAGGCGCTTGGGATAGGGCGATGGGCGCATATGTGGGCCTAGGGCTTGGCGACACCCATCTGTTGCAGCTCCAGGCCCGCTGCGACGTGCTCGATGTAGAGGAGGACGCCTTTTTCGCGGGCCTTGTTGAAAAACTCGGCGGCTTTTGTCTTGTCGCCCTGGGCATAGTAGTTCTGGCCCACATAGAAGTAACCCTCCACAAGGGCCATGTCGCGCTCGTCGCCCTTTTTGCTGTCTAGTGTGGCCAGGGCCTGTTCGGGTGTCATCAGGCCGTGCAGCATGGCAAGGGCGGGGCGGGGCCAGTCACCGCCAGGCTTGGCCCTGGCAAGCGCTTGCTGTGCGGCGTCCGGCGTGATGCCCAGCCGCTTTTGTGTCCATACGCGCCACAGCTCTGCATAAAGTGCGGCGTCGGCATCAGCCTGTTTGGACTGGCTTGCTTTGGCAAAGTCTTCTGCCGCTGCCGCAAGCTGGCCGCCGTAGAAACGTGCGTGGCCGCGCCGGTACATCACGTGGTCGCTTTCGTCGCCGAGTGAAATGGCCTTGCTGTAGTCGGCAACGCTGCGGGGGTAGTCTTGCAGGCCAAAGTACACATTGCCGCGGCAGGCATAGGCGCGCGAAAAGTTGGGGCTGCCCTTGATGGCAAGCTGGGCGTCTTTCAGGCCTTCTTCGGGTTTGCCGAGGTCTGTGAGTGCCTCGGCGCGTTCGCACAGGGCGTTTGCCAGGTCGTCACCGCTCAGCCGGCCGCTGTCGATACCTTTGCCGATCTTGCCGATGCGGTCTTTCAGGCGGTCCTCAATTGTCTGGCGCAGGTTTTTGGCCCCCAGGCCCAGCAGGCCGGATGACTTGATATCGTCTTTACGCACCACTGCCACGGGGTAAAAGATCTCCCCGGTGCGGCGCAGGGCGGCCGCATAGGCCGGCACGCGTGACGCCTCGATCTGGGTTTGCAGTACGGCCAGCTCGATGGAGGTTGATGCCCGATTGCCGCGAAAGGTGCTGGAGACCTTGTAGTCAAAGGCGTCGTCGCGCACGGAGCGCGTGAGGGGGTCACGCACCACAGACACCTCAGGCGGGAATTCAATCTCGATCGAGTAACGGTTCTTGCGCGGCAGGACTTCCATGGACAGCGGCTGGGTGCGATTGACTGACGGTGGCATGACCACCATGCCCGCCATGTTGCTGGCGCTGTAGCGCACGCCCCACTCGCCAGTGGCCGTGATGGCCAGGTTGGGAATGATGTAGAGGTTTTTGACGGTTATGACGTTGTTTACGGTGTCGTCGAGCACCTGGAGCGGCGCCGAAAAACGGATGCCGGGATAGAGCCGCTCATATACCTCGCGAAACACCTTGTCGCGCTGCTCGGTCGTCCAGGCGGCCAACTGGATGCGGCGCACTTCCGCGCTGTAGCCCGACCAGAGGTTCTGGCTTTCGAGCGTGCCGTCGCCGCCAAATTTCGGCAGCGTGATTTTTTCGGTGAGTTCGTTGCGGGAGATCGCGGCGTAATCAGCTGACTTGATGCGGGTGAAGCTGCTGTTGCCGGGTTGAACAACGAGTACCTCGGAGCCTTCATGCGGCTGGCCCAGTGCGTCCAGCCGTCCGGTTTGGCCGATCAGGGTGGGGTCGAGAAAATAGGTTTTGCCTTCCACTTCCGCGCGCACGATGGCGTGGTCGAAAGCGTAAGGTGAAGGCAGCATCTTCGTCAGTCCGTCGCGGAAGCGGGTGGACACCAGCACCGGCTGTGCCTTGATGCCCAGCGCGCRCAGCATCTCGATCAGCATGAATGATTTGTCCTTGCAGTCGCCATAGCGGCGCTGCAGGGTGAGCGCGGGTTGCGTGGGGCGGTGCGAACTTTCACCCAGGGACACCGAGAAATAACGGATTTCGTTTTGCACCCATTGCAGTGCACCGGAGACGCGCTCGTCCATGGTGGGCTTGGTGCCCAGCGTTTGCACTACCTGCATGATTTCAGGAGGCAAGGGTGCGGTGCTACGGAACAGCTGGTCGGCCCAGTCCGACACCTCGGCCCAGCTCTGGAACTCCGAGAACTGCATGGAGCGGCCCACATAAAAACTGGAAGGAACCGAAGCTTCAAAGTCCACGGCTGGCAGCGCGAGCTGTTCCCAACGGAGTTTTTTCATCGCGCCGCTGACTGACTCGACAGGCTTTGGATAGTCCTTGTTCAGGTCGCCCAAAAAACGCACATTGATCTTGCGCGCGGAAGGATAGTTAAGCGTGACACGGCGCCGGTCAACCGGGCCGCCCTGGTCCCAGCTGGCGTAGTCAATGAAGCGGTTGCCCATGACCGGGTTGGCTCCGATGGTGGAGTAGGCGATCTCCAGTATGTCGCCGACGCGCAGGTCCTCAACCAGGATGGATGCGGTGGTTTCGCCGTTATAGGCGCCCATGTCGAGGCCGGTTTCCTGCTGAAGGAAGCGGATTTCGGCCGTGGCGAGCTTGTCAAGAACCTGGCCTGCGCGGTGAATGCGCAGGATATGGAGCTTGGCTCTCTGGTATTCGGGGTTGAAGGACACGGCCATCGTGCCCAGCGACTGCAACGGGGCATTGGTGTTGGCCAGCCAGGCCCGGTGTACAAAGCTGGTGGATTGTGCGGCCACCATGAATTGCGTGTCCGCCAGTATGGTTACCACTGGTGCCTTGCTTTGCGTGGCAGGCAGGTTGGTGATGGGTTCGACCCAACTGGGCAGGGCCGCCTGGCGCTCGAATTTGTCGGATGAAATCCGCACTTCCTTGACGCCTTCGTTCGGACCCTGGGTAGCAGGCGCCGGCTGGGACTGCGCGGCCAGTGCGCACAGAGCGAGCGTGCCCATCAACATCGTGCTGCGCACGGCATGCAACCAGATTTTCAAAATATTCTCCCTCGTAATTCGAATTGTTCTGTGGACGCTATTTTTAGTTTGTGCTTCGGTTTGAGCGGCGTCCATCGGCTTGCCAGGCTATTTGGCCCAGTTATCCTTCATGCCCGTGACCCGATTGAATACGGCTTTACTGGCAGAGTGATCCACCAGGTCCGTCACAAAGTACCCATGCCGCTCAAACTGAAAGCGCGTACCGGCGGGCACATTCGTCAGTGATGGCTCAACATACGCCGTCACGGCCTTGAGGCTGTCGGGGTTCAGCTCGTCGTGGAAATCCTTGTCGCCGGTGCCGGGGTGTTCGGTGGTGAAGAGGCGGTCATAAAGGCGCACTTCGGCCTGCACCGCATCGTTCACACCCACCCAGGTGATCACGCCCTTGACCTTGATGGCGTCGGAGCCGGGGGTGCCGCTCTTGGTGTCGGGGATCAGGGTGGCGTGCACTTCGGTGACCTTGCCGTTGGCGTCTTTCACTGCGCCTGTGCATTCGATGACGTGGCCATATTTGAGGCGGACCTTGCTGCCGGCAATCGCCTGCTTGCTGGCGTTGATGTGCGGCGGGAAGAGGCGGAAGAAACCTTTGGGGGGAGTCTCTTCGTAGTCGGTGCGTTCAATCCAGACTTCCTTGCCGATCTTGAACTGGCGTTTGCCCATGTCTTCATGGTGCGGGTGCACGGGTGCGCTGCAGTCGTCAAGCTTTCCTGCGCCCATGATTTCATCCCAATTGGTCAGCACCAGCTTGACCGGATCAAGCACGGCCATGGCACGCGGTGCAATCGGGTCGAGCGTGTCGCGCAAGGAACCTTCGAGCGTGCTGTAGTCGATCCAGCTGTCGCTCTTGGTGACGCCGATGCGTTCGGCAAAGAGTTGCAGTGATTCGGGCGTGTAGCCGCGGCGGCGCAGGCCGACTATTGTTGGCATGCGGGGGTCGTCCCAGCCGCTCACGCGCTTTTCAGTCACCAGCTGGGCGAGCTTGCGTTTGCTGGTGAGCACGTAGGTGAGGTTGAGGCGCGCAAATTCGTACTGGCGCGGGTGCGGTGTGGCAATGAGTTTGCCTTCGGCCAAACGGTCGAGCAGCCAATCGTAAAACGGGCGCTGGTCTTCAAACTCGAGCGTGCAGATGCTGTGGGTGATCTGCTCAAGTGCGTCTTCGACCGGGTGGGCGAAGGTGTACATGGGGTAGATGCACCATTTGTCGCCGGTGTTGTGGTGGTGTGCGCGGCGTATGCGGTAAATGGCCGGGTCGCGCATGTTGATGTTGGGCGAGGCCATGTCGATCTTGGCGCGCAGCACGGCGGCGCCGTCGGGCAGCTTGCCGTCTCGCATCTCGCGAAAGCGCGCCAGGTTCTCAGCGGGTGTGCGGCCGCGGAAGGGGCTGTTGGTGCCGGGGTGGCCAAAGTCGCCGCGGTTATGGCGCATTTCTTCGGCGGTTTGTTCGTCAACGTAGGCGTTGCCGCTTTCAATCAAATACTCGGCTGCGCGGTACATGAAGTCAAAGTAGTCGCTGGCCTGGTAGGGCTTGTCGCCCCCCTTGCCGTTGCCGATCTGCGCCCAGTCATAGCCCAGCCACTTGACGGCTTCGATGATGCTGTCGACGTATTCGGTGTCTTCTTTTTCGGGGTTGGTGTCGTCAAAGCGCAGGTGGCACACGCCTTCGTAGTCGAGTGCCAGGCCGAAGTTCAGACAAATGCTCTTGGCATGGCCCACATGCAAATAGCCGTTGGGTTCAGGCGGAAAGCGCAGGCGGATCTTGGCCGGATCGGGCTGGCCGGCGGCATGGTGGGCGGCGTCCCCCGGGCTGCCGCCCCAGCGGCGACTGGCATAAGTGCCTTCGGCCAGGTCTTTTTCGATGATCTGGCG
>NZ_JBFUAZ010000214.1:0-6176 GCF_056406035.1 Polaromonas sp. P1_E1_2
ACTCCAGACCGCCGAACAGGTTTCAACCCTGCTCCAGGCACAGGTCGAGCGCGGTGAAATTGCCGGGTTTGAGAGCCCCAGCCGCTACCTCCCCAGCGTGGCCACGCAACGCGCCCGCCAGGCCAGCCTGCCCGCTGCTGAGGTGTTGCAGGCCCGCATGACCCAGGCCACGCAAGGGCTGCCAGTGCGCCCGGGGGTGTTTTCACCTTTCCTGGCAGAGGTCGCTGCCGCCCGCAGCCAGCCCTTGCTGCAGCCAGCCGACCTTGAAAAAACCTCGATGGCCATGGCCCTGGCCGCGCTGCTCATTGGTAAAGACGGCCGCTGGAGCGCCCTGCTACCTTTGACTGCGTCCCAGGGACGAAACATCGACGCCGACAACATTCGCGCCGCGCTGGCCACCAAGCCCTTGCCTGGCGTACTTTTTGTCGACATGAAAACCGAGTCTGACCGTTTGTATTCCAGCTACCTGCACGAAGCCATCGTGCTGTCGCTGGGCGGGCTGGCTGTCCTCGTGGCCCTGCTGCTGGTGGTTTTCCGGTCCCCGTCCCGGGTGCTGCGGATCATTGCGCCGCTGGCGGCCGCTGTCGTCACAGTCACGGCCGGGCTGGCCCTGCTGGGCCAGCAACTGATCATCCTGCACCTGGTGGGCCTGTTGCTGGTCGTGGCCGTGGGCTCCAACTACGCGCTGTTTTTTGACCGGCCCGAGCCCCATGCCCCGATAGCGCCCAGAACCCTGGCGTCCATGCTGCTGGCCAATCTGACCACCGTCGCAGGGTTTGGCCTGCTCGCTTTTTCCAAGGTGTCCATCCTGCAAGCCATGGGCGTTACCGTTGCCCCGGGCGTCATCCTGGCGCTGGTTTATGCCGCAATTTTTGCCAGGAAGCCCCATGCCTGACCTCCGGTGGAAGCCCAGCATCCTGGTACGTGCAAGCATCACGCTGCACGCGGCGGCACTTGCGGCCATCCTTGTTGATTCCGGCTGGTGGCGCTGGGCGCTTGCCGCCGTGGTCCTCAACCATCTGTTGCTCACCGTCGTGGGTATGTGGCCCCGCAGCCAGTGGCTGGGCCCCAACTGGACCCGCCTGCCCCAGGCCTCCGTCGCCAGGCGGGAAATCGCCCTGACCATCGATGACGGCCCCGACCCCGCCGTGACACCCGAAGTCCTGGATCTGCTCGACCGGTATGCGGCCCGCGCGACCTTTTTTTGCGTCGGTGACAAAGCCGCCCGCCATCCCGAGTTGTGCCGCGAGCTTGTGCGGCGCGGACATGCCGTTGAAAACCACAGCCAGCACCACCGCCACTACTTTGCCCTGACGGGCCCGCGCAGCATGTTTCGCGAGTTGCAGGCAGCGCAAAACACACTGAGCGGCCTGACGGGCCGGCGGCCCCTTTTCTTTCGCGCTCCCGCCGGCCTGCGCAACCCCTTTCTTGACCCGGTACTGGCCCGGCTCGGCCTGAAGCTCACCAGCTGGTCCGTGCGCGGCTTTGACACCCGCGTCACCAATGCCGAGCAAGTAAAACGCAAACTGACGGCCGGGCTGCAAGCCGGCGCCATCTTGCTGTTGCATGACGGCAATGCAGCACGCACACCGCAAGGTGTTCCGGTCATCCTGGATGTCCTGCCCGCCCTGCTGGAGTCCATTGCGGCCGCCGACCTGCACACGGTGACCCTGCAGCAGGCCCTCGCATGAATCCTACGCAGAAAACCCGGCAGAGTCCGTGGTCACAAATAGGGCGGGTTATCTTTCAGCACATCTATCTGAAAGCCATTGGCACGATGCTTTTCATCGGCGTGTTTTTCGGCGCCTACTTTTACCTGCTCAAGCACCCGGCCTTTCCGATCGCGGTGATGCCCCTCACCTGGCCCGACCACCTCATCGGTTTTGAACCGCTGGCCTTGCCGGTTTACCTCTCGCTATGGGTTTATGTCTCGCTGCCGCCCATCTTCTTTGGCGACCGGCGCGAACTCTTGCGCTATGGCGGCGCCATTGCGCTGACCTGCCTGGCGGGCCTGCTGGTGTTTTATTTCTGGCCCACGGCCGCACCCGCTCCAGACATTGACTGGCCGAAATATCCGCAGATGCTTTTCCTGAAAAACATGGATGCGGCAGGCAACGCCTGCCCTTCGCTTCATGTGGCAACAGCCGTTTTTTCGGGCATCTGGCTGCACCATCTGCTGCGCCGATTCTCCGTCCCCGCATGGGTGCTGGCGGTGAACGCGCTCTGGTGTTTCGGCATTGCCTATTCCACGCTGGCCACAAGGCAGCACGTCGCGGTGGACGTCGCCGGAGGCCTGCTCCTGGGGGGAGTGGCAGCCTGGTTATCCCTGCATCTTCACAAACAGCGCACCGCAGGCAAGTAACAGCTGGTGTCCGGCATCGCAACGGCGCCGGATTTGCCACGTGATTTGCTAAAGTGTCTTTTTCTTCAGATTGGTTTTTTCTCTGTATCCACTTTGGCTTTCCCACTTCACCGCAACCAGCAGCATGGGTCGCGGTCTTGCACAAACTCTCGACGCGTTGCGCACGCGGCGGGGCGGGCTCGCCCCATGCACTTTTGACACGGTCGACCTGCCGACCTTTGCAGGCGAGGTCACGGGCACGGACAGCGTGCAGCTTCCTGCGCAATGGGCCCGCTTCGACTGCCGGAACAACCGGCTCGCCCTGCTGGGGCTTCAGCAGGACGGTTTTACTGAAGCGGCGGCAGCTGCCGGTAAAAAATACGGCGCGCACCGCGTGGGGGTCTTCATCGGCACCAGTACATCGGGCATTTTGCAAACCGAACTGGCCTATCGCCGGCGCGACCCGGGGACCGGCGCCCTGCCCCCCGATTTCATTTACGGCACAACACACAACACATTTTCTGTCGCTGATTTCACGCGCCAGTACCTTGGGCTGACCGGCCCGGCCGCCGTTGTGTCGTCAGCCTGCTCATCCAGTGCCAAGGTGTTCGCTTCAGCGCGAAGGATGATGCGGGCGGGTCTGATCGATGCTGCCGTGGTCGGCGGGGTCGATTCGCTGTGTCTCACAACCTTGTATGGCTTTAACTCGCTGGGTCTGATTTCCCCCCAGGCTTGCAGGCCATTCGACGCCGCACGCAACGGCATCACCATTGGGGAAGCTGCCGCTTTCGCCCTGCTGGAACCCGCACCGGCACAACCCGCCCCAGATGATGTGCTGCTGCTGGGCGTCGGCGAATCCAGCGACGCCCACCATATGTCCTCCCCCCATCCCGACGGCCTGGGTGCACGGCTGGCAATGCAGCAGGCCCTGGACATGGCCGGCCTCACCACGGCCGGGATCGACTACATCAACCTGCACGGCACAGCCACACAAAGCAACGATGCCGCGGAAGCCAAGGCGGTGTCCGGGCTGTTCGGCCCAGGCACCCCCTGCAGCTCCACCAAGGGCGCCACCGGCCACACGCTCGGCGCTGCGGGCGGGCTTGAAGCCGTGATCTGCGCGCTCGCATTGCAGCACGGCCTGCTGCCCGGCGGCATCAACACCCACGAGCGCGACCCGGCCCTGGCCGTCAACTACCTCATGGACAACCAGGAGGCCGCCCCCCGGCATGTGCTCAGCAATTCCTTCGGCTTCGGCGGAACCAATTGCAGCCTGATTTTTGGCCGTGCCGGTTAAGGTCCCCACGTGACACAAGCACAACCCCCATCCGCAACAGCGCTGACGGTTTTTGTCGAAGGTATCGGGCTGCTGGGCCCCGGACTGACGGGGTGGGCGCAAGGGCGCGAATATCTCAAAGGCAGCACCGCTTATCAAGCCACGCGCTGCGTTCTTCCGCCACCCATGGCTTTGCCGCAGGCCGAACGCCGCCGGGCCGGCGCGGTGGTCAAGGTGTCGCTGGCAGTGAGCGAGGAAGCGGTTGCAGCTTCGGGCCTGCAAGCTGCCATGCTGGCATCCGTGTTTTCATCTTCCAGCGGCGACGCCGTCAATTGCCACGAAATTTGCAATGCTCTGGCCTCCAGCGACAGGCTGATCTCCCCGACGCGCTTTCACAATTCAGTGCACAACGCCGCCTCCGGCTACTGGAGCATTTCAAGCGGCTCGATGGTTTCGTCCTCGGTGCTTTGCGCGCGCGATGCAAGTTTTTCGGCAGGTCTGCTGGAGGCCATGGCCCAGGTAGCGGTGGACCAGATACCCGTGCTGCTGGTCGCTTATGACACCGATTACCCGGAGCCGCTGTACAGCACACGCCCCATTCCCGACACCTTCGGCCTGGGACTGGTGCTGACACCCCACCGCAGTGAACGCAGCCAGGCGCAGTGGACGCTGGAACCAGACAACTGCCTGACGGCCTTGCCTGCCGACCGGCTCGATGACGCCGCGCTCGAACAGCTGCGCACAGACATTCCTGCGGCACGCTGCCTGCCTCTGCTGCGCAGCATCGCGCGGCAGCAAAGCGGCCGGATCGTGCTGGACTACCTTGACGGCCGGCAACTGGCCCTGCAGGTGGCACCGTGATACTTGCAGGCCTGATGCCCACCAAGGCCTGCAGCGCGCCTTTGAGCCTTGGGCACGACGAGATCGCGCGCCGTATTCCCCATCAAGGCAGCATGTGCCTGCTTGAACGCGTCACGGCGTGGGACAACAGTCAAATTTCTTGCGAAGCCACGAGCCACCGCGCTGCCGGCAATCCCCTGCGTGCCTACGGAAGGCTGGGCGCCGCATGCGGGATTGAATACGCAGCGCAAGCCATGGCTGTGCACGGCGCACTGATCTCGGAAGCCGCGGCCGGCACCCAGGAAAATCACTCGGCCACCGGCGATGCCGCCCCCTTCGGCTACCTGGTCAGCGTTCGCGGCGTCACCCTGCATGTCGAAAGACTCGACGACATCAACCTCGCGCTCACCATCCATGCCGAGCGCACGAGCGGCGACGCCGGCAGTATTCTTTATGGGTTCACGGTTCATGCAGGCCCTGCGCTGCTTCTGTCAGGCCGCGCCGTGGTGATGCTCGACGCACCATCCAGGGAGATTGCATGAACGCCTCCGTACTCAAACGCGCGCTGGTCACCGGTGGCAGTGGCGCCATTGGCTCGGCCATTTGCCGGCAACTGGCTGCCGATGGATTTCACGTCATCGTGCATGCCAACCGCGGCCTCGATGCCGCATCAGCACTGGTGGCTTCCATCCAGGCGTCAGGCGGTCATGCGGAAGCTGTGGCGTTTGATGTCACTGATGCCGCCGCAACCGCCATTGCCCTGGAAACCCTGCTGCTTCAGGGGCCGGTCCAGGTGGTCGTGAACAACGCCGGCATCCATGACGACGCGGTCTTTCCGGGCATGCAGCTGCGGCAGTGGCAACAGGTCATTGACGTATCGCTGAATGGCTTTTTTCATGTCACCCAGCCCTTGATGATGCCGATGATCCGTACGCGCTGGGGGCGTATCATCAATATCACGTCGGTCGCGGCAGTGGCAGGCAACCGCGGACAGGTGAATTATTCGGCGGCCAAAGGCGCATTGCATTCAGCCACCAAATCCCTTGCGCTGGAAGTGGCCAGCCGCGGCATCACGGTTAATGCGGTCGCGCCGGGCATCATCGCGACACCAATGAGCCAGGACAGTTTTGATGCCACTGCCATCGCGCAGCTGGTACCCATGAAACGAGCCGGGCGACCTGAAGAAGTCGCCGACCTCGTGAGTTTTCTGACTTCAGAGCGCGCAGCTTACATCAGCGGCCAAGTTATTTCCATCAACGGCGGCATGATTTAAAAAGGCACTCCATGACCATTCCTGAAAACACTCCCACGGTGCATGCACCCCATGTCCCGCTGACCGAGTATTACCAGACAGAGCAGGACCGGCAAACCTATCTGCGCAGGATTTTTGACAGTACCGCGCCGGACTATGACCGCATCGAGGCAATCCTGGCCTGGGGCAGCGGTTCACGCTATCGACGCGACGCATTGATTCGCGGCGGCCTGAAAACCGGCATGAAAGTCCTCGACGTGGGTGTGGGAACCGGCCTGGTTGCCGCGCAAGCCTGCCTCTTGACCGGAGACCCCACACTGGTGACCGGCCTTGATCCCAGCCCCGGCATGATGGCCGCCAGCAAGCTGCCAAAAACCATGGTGCTGGTGGAAGGCCGGGCCGAGTCCCTTCCGTTTCCGGACAACCATTTCGATTTTTTAAGCATGGGTTATGCCCTGCGCCACATC
>NZ_JBFUAZ010000215.1:0-6168 GCF_056406035.1 Polaromonas sp. P1_E1_2
AAAAGCGCCGGAGTCGATTTCGGACGTGATTTGCGTCATGCCTTTCTGGATGTCGGCGTAGTCGGCGGCGGGAATGATCTTTTGCGCTGCCAGCATTTCGGCGTGAGCGAGTGAGCCGGCAATGTCGGCTTGCCACAGGCGCTTGTCAAAAAACACGCTGGACGTGTAACGCTTCACCAGGTCGCTCATGGGTTCGGAAAAAAGGGCGGACCAGGCTTGGGACTTTTTGTCGAATTGATTCACGTCAGGCTTTCTTTGAGGCAGTCGCTGGCCGGTCTGTGGGGTAAAGCACGCCATTTCGGGCAGTTGTGCAGCCGGCCGGGCCTAAATAGTGTTTAACCCATGGCCGAATCGCCTTGGGCAGTGCAATACTCTTCCCAATGATTTTATCTGGGTGCCGGACCCCGTGGGAAACCCCTGCCGTGCGCTGCCCCAGCTGATCCGTTTTTCCACGATACCGAAGAGCCGCCGACGTCCATGAAGCCTGTGCCCGATCAGAAGAATTTCAGCGAATCCACGTTGCTGGGCAGCTTTATTCCAGGCGATGAGGAAGCGGCGCCGCGCACTTCCACGCGTACCAGCATGTTTGATGCTTGCCACGTGGGTGTGGTTTTGCGTGCCGTGCTGTTTGTAGAGGCGGTGACCGGCGTGTGTGTGATGTTCGCTGCGCGCGAACCCCTGGACTGGCTGCTGAGCTTTTCACTGCTCACCGGCGGTGTGCTGCCGGCCACCCTGGCCTGGCTGATTGCGGTGTGTGCGCTGAAGGGGCAGTTGAACCGGCTGGAGCCTTCGCACCAGTGGGCGGCGGGTATTGCACTGGGTGTTGTGTCGGGGCTGTACGGCTGTGGCTTGCTGGCCCTGCTGGGCCTGCTCCAGCCGGTGCCCTGGTGGGCCAGTGCGGCGGCGGGTGCCTTGCTGTCCGCCATGATGCTGGCGGGGCTGTTCTGGCGGGCCAAGGCGCGTACGCCGGCAGCCACGGCGGCACGCCTTGCCGAATTGCAATCGCGCATTCGCCCCCATTTTCTTTTCAATACCC
The DNA here is from genome assembly GCF_056406035.1 of Polaromonas sp. P1_E1_2. Lineage (NCBI taxonomy): Bacteria > Pseudomonadati > Pseudomonadota > Betaproteobacteria > Burkholderiales > Comamonadaceae > Polaromonas > Polaromonas sp. P1_E1_2. The sequence continues at coordinate 1,037 of NZ_JBFUAZ010000215.1, forward strand.
TGAACAGCGCCATTGCGCTGGTGCGTGCCGAGCCCGCCAAGGCCGAGGCGGTGCTGGAAGACCTGAGTGAGCTTTTTCGCAGCGCACTGGCCGACCCGGCCGAATCCGTGACGCTCGGCCAGGAGATCGCGCTGGCGCAGCGTTACCTCGCCATTGAGCAGATCCGCTTTGGTGAGCGGCTGCAGGTGCAGTGGAGCCTGGACACCGAAGCGGACCAGGCCAAGCTGCCACCACTGCTGCTGCAGCCGCTGGTAGAAAACGCCGTCAGGCATGGCGTGGAACCCAGCGCCAGCGGCGCGCAGCTGAAAATATCCACCCTCCGGCGAGGCAGCACGGTGGTGATCAAGGTGACCAATTCAACCCCCGCAGGCGCCGGTGAGCGCGGCCACGGGTTGGCGCTGGCCAATGTGCGCGAACGCCTTGCGCTGCTGCATGATGTCGAGGCGAAATTCAAGACCGTGTTCAAGGACGGCATATTTCAGGTTCGACTGGAGATTCCCGCATGACGCTCAAGGTACTGGTAGTTGACGATGAAGCCCTGGCGCGTTCGCGCCTGCGCACCCTGCTGGGCGATTGCACCGCCCCGGCTGCAGTGGCGGCAGCTGAAGCCGCCGATGCTGTTCAGGCCATGAAGGCCTTGCAGCGTGAGTCATTCGATGCGGTGCTGCTTGACATCCGCATGCCCGGCGTTGACGGTATCGCGCTGGCACGCACCATTGCTTCACTTGCACAGCCACCTGCCCTGGTGTTTGTCACGGCCCATTCCGAACATGCCGTACAGGCCTTTGAACTGGAGGCCGTCGACTACCTCACGAAGCCGGTGCGCCTGGAACGCCTGCAGCAAGCGTTGCAGAAGGTAGAGCGTTTGGGCCAGTCTGCCCGGATGTCCACGGCGGATGTGGCGGAAGAAACGCTCATCATCCAGGACCGCGGCCGCACCGAACGTGTGCCGCTGGCCGAGGTGCTGTATTTCAAAGCCGAACTCAAATACATCACTGTGCGTACCGCGACCCGCAGCTACATACTCGATGGTTCCCTGAGCGAGCTGGAAGAGCGCCACGCGACCCGTTTCATGCGCATTCACCGCAACGCACTGATTGCGCGCCGGGCCGTGCGCGCGCTGGAAAAACATTTTGATCCAGAAGAGGGCGAGGGCTGGGCGGTACGGCTCAATGGTATTGATGAACTGCTGGCGGTGTCCAGGCGCCAGCTCAGCGCCGTTCGGGAAGCCATTGCGGCCTGATTTCATTTCTCTTGCTGCTTCTTCCAATCCAACATCCTGTTTATGCATACACGTGCCGATTTCATCCAGCGGCACGTCAGCCGCTTCAGCAATGAGCCTGCCGTAGAGCGCCAGCTCGTACGCGACTTCTTCGGTGGCAAGACTGGCTTTTATGTTGATATAGGGGCTAACGATCCGGTGCTGGATTCGCAATCTCAGCATCTGGAACAGATGGGTTGGACGGGCCTCCTCGTGGAACCTGACCCGGACTGTTGTGAGCTGCTGCGCAGGAGTCGAACCGGCGTGGTCATTGAAATGGCTTGTTCCAGCCCTGAAAACGCAGGAAGGTACCTGGATTTGAATCGGGCCGGACCCCATTCAACGCTCGAAGCGAGGCCTATTGCCATGGGCGCCGTGGTCCGTTCAACGGTACAGGTACGGTGCGAGACGCTGGATGCCATCCTGGAAGGAAATGCTGTGCCAGAGGGGTTTGATTTCCTGTCGATCGACATCGAAGGGCACGAACTGGTTGCGTTGTCCGGTTTCAACTTTGCACGCTGGCAGCCCCGCCTGGTGCTGATTGAGGATCACGTGACCCATCATAAAAAGCACGACCTGATGCGCGACAACGGCTACCAGCTGATCCTGCGAACCGGCTTGAACAGCTGGTACGTTCCGGCGAAAGCGTCCTACACATTTTCCTGGCCAGCTCGGTTTGAATACCTGCGTAAGTACTAYCTGGGGCTTCCATTGCGCAAATTTCGTTACGCGCGCCCCGGCACAAAAACGGATATGGGAGACAYATGAMCGAAGAACCCGCAGAGCGTGTCGTACGCGCGGCGCCGCCAGTAGTGCCGGGCGATCCTGAACAGCTGCATGTTCGGGTTCCGGTCGATATCCGCAGCATGTCGCTGGTGGTACTGGCGGGTCTGGCCTGCCTGTTTGTACTGCACTGGGCCAAGGCCGTCTTTATTCCGGTGATGCTGGGTGTGCTGTTCAGCTATGCTTTTTCACCGGTGGTCAACTGGTTTGAAACGAAACGCGTTCCACGCTGGCTGAGCGCCGCCGTGGTGTTGTTGACGATTGTGGGCAGCATCGGTGCGACGGCGTATTCGCTCAGCGACGAAGCGGCGCAGCTGCTGGAAGCGCTGCCGGCTGCGGCGCAGAAATTCCGCCAGGCCGTGAAGGTGCGCACCAACCAGTCTGACAGTGCACTGGAAACCGTACAGAAAGCAGCCGCACAGCTTGAGCAGGCCGCGCAGGAAAGTGCTGCGACCAGCAACACGCGAGGGGCGATGCGTGTCGTGGTTGAGCCTGCCCGTTTCAACATCAAAAATTATCTCTGGTCAGGCACCATCGGGCTGATTGCACTGATCGGCCAGGCGACCGTGGTGATTTTCTTTACCTACTTCCTGATGCTTTCGGGCGACAGCTTCCGGCGCAAGCTGATCAAGCTTGCGGGCTCCAGCATCAGCAGCAAAAAAATCACGTTGCAGGCTCTCAATGAGATCACCGACCAGATTCAGCGCTACCTGCAGGTGCAGCTGCTGACCAGTGCGCTGGTCGGGGTGTTGACCTGGCTTGCGCTTTGGGCGTTGCGGCTGGAAAACCCCGCCGTGTGGGGCGTTGCCGCTGCCGTGCTGAACCTGATTCCTTACGTAGGCTCGCTGGTCACGGCGGCGACATCGGCCCTGGTGGCCTTTATGCAATTTGGCTCGCTCAACATGGCGCTGGCTGTGGGTGGGGCCTCGCTGGCTATTCACACCGTGGTGGGTAACCTCCTGACGCCGTGGCTTACCAGCCGCGCCAGCCGTATGAGTCCGGTGGCGGTGTTCGTCGGCTTGCTGGCCTGGGGCTGGCTTTGGGGGGTATGGGGCCTGTTGCTCGGCATTCCCATCCTGATGATTGTCAAATCGATTTGCGACCGCATCGATGACCTGAAGCCGATTGGTGAGTTTCTCGGCAGTTGATATGGCCCCCACGATCGCTCACTTCGTGTAGCTCCCTGCCCCCCGAGGGGGCCGCCCGCCTGTGGCCCGGCAAAGCCGGTTCCACGGCTCATGCTGGTCTAGATTCATGTGGTCGCTGCTATGTCTGCTAAATAGTTGAAAAGAATGAGGAAAAAAAGCCATGATGGAACTGCTGACTGATCCGCAAATGTGGATTGCTTTTGCCACGCTCACTGCGTTGGAGCTGGTGCTGGGCATTGACAACATTATTTTCATCTCCATCCTGGTGGACAAGCTGCCCAAGGACAAGCAGGAACTGGCCCGGCGCCTGGGTCTTTTTATGGCGATGTTCATGCGCATTGGCTTGCTGTTTGTGCTGTCGTGGATCATCGGGCTGGTGGATCCGCTGTTCACCATTTTGAAGCAGGAAATCTCGGGGCGCGACCTGATCCTGATTGCCGGTGGCCTGTTCCTGATCTGGAAGAGCACCGGCGAAATTCACCAGTCGATGGAGGGCGAGGAAGGCCACGCCTCCAGTGCGGTCAAGGCCACATTTGCGGCCGTGATCGTGCAGATCATGATTGTCGACATGGTGTTCTCGCTGGACTCCATCATCACCGCAGTCGGCATGGTTGACAGCCTCCCGGTCATGATTGCCGCGGTCATCGCTTCGGTGGGCCTCATGATGCTGTTCGCTCCGGCCATCGGCCGCTTTGTCTCCGACCACCCGACCATCAAGATGCTGGCGCTGTCCTTCCTTGTCGTCGTCGGTGTGGTGCTGATCGCCGAGGGCCTGGACCATCATGTGCCCAAGGGCTATGTCTACTTTGCCATGGCGTTTTCTGTGGCGGTGGAAATGCTCAACATCCGCATGCGCAAGAAAAAGAGCAAGCCGGTGCATCTGAGAAATGCCTATGTCGATGGCGACAAGGCAGACGTGGCCGACAAGCGCAAGCCCTGAGACGGGTCGCTGCCCGTGACACGCCCGCGCTGCGCCGCGTGCCTTCGCCCACAAAGCGCCTGCATCTGCGCCTGGATCAGGCCGACGGCGCATGAAGCGGAAGTGCTTATCCTCCAGCACCCGCTGGAGGTCGACCACGCCAAAAACAGTGCCTGCCTGCTGCATCTGAGCTTGCCGCGCAGCCGGATGCTGACGGGTGAAGCCTTTGACGAGGCTGGCTTGCATGATGTGCTGAAAGAGACGAGGTACACCGTGCTCCTGTATCCGCAGACGCCGGAAGACAAAGCAGCCGCCGTGGATACCGCGCAACTCAAAGACCCGTCGCGCGTGCGGCTCGTGGTGCTGGACAGCACCTGGCGCAAAAGCCGCAAGATGCTGCACCTGAGTCCGGTGCTGCGGCAACTCCCTCGCTTGTCGCTGGAGGATATGCCGGCCTCAAACTACCTGATCCGCAAGGCGCACAAGCCGGGGCAGCTCTCAACATTGGAGGCAACGTGCGCGGCACTGGCGCAATTGGAAAGTGATCCCGAAAAATACCAGCCGTTGCTCAAAGCCTTTGACGGGTTTGTCGCGCAGCAGCTGGCTTTCGTTCCGAAGTAATTCGGTTCCCGTTCAGTCGCCCAGGTCGATCACACCGGCCAGCGGCACTCCGCTGGGGGCCTCATAGTCCGCAATCACGGCAGCGCGCCCTGTATGCGCTGAAATGTCTTGAAGCCGTCCTTTGACGAAGGCAATCGAGGGTGCATCCAGCGCGGCAAAGGGCTCATCCAGCAACAACACCGCCGCACCCGATGCAAACGCCGCTGTCAGCCAGACCTTGCGCTTCGACCCGGTGGACAGCATGAAAAGCTGCTTGCCCATGTGCGGCTCAAGCCCGAGGCCGTCGACCAGCGGCACTACCAAATTCGCATCAAAACCCGGGTACCGGCTGCGAACATCTTCGAAATACTGCGCCGGCGTGAGTTGATCAAACGTGTTGGCGCGCGGCTCCATCCAGAAG
>NZ_JBFUAZ010000216.1:0-6143 GCF_056406035.1 Polaromonas sp. P1_E1_2
CCCTGTCGCCCGACTGGACACGCTTTTTCAACTTCCTCGGCAGCGACGGCTTTTACGACCTGAACCACCGCACCGCCAACCTGCGCCGCCAGATCCGCGACAACGGCGTGACCTACAACGTCTACGCCGACGCCAACGGCCCGCAGCGGCCCTGGTCGCTGGACCTGTTCCCCATGATGGTCTCGCCCGCCGACTGGGCGCAGATCGAGGCCGGCATCCAGCAGCGCGCCCGCCTGCTGGACCGCGTGATGGCCGACATCTACGGCCCGCAGGAGCTGCTCTCCAAAGGCCTGCTGCCCAGCGCGCTGGTGCATGCCCACCCGGGTTACCTGCGCGGCATGCAGGGCGTGCAGCCGGCCGGCGGCACCTATCTGCACATTGCCGCCTTCGACATCGCGCACGGCCCCGACGGCCGCTGGTCGGTGGTGTCGCAGCGCACGCAGGCGCCTTCGGGCCTGGGCTACCTGCTGGAAAACCGCCTGACGATTTCACTGCTGTTTCCCGAAGCCTTCCGCGAAATGAAGGTCGAGCGGCTGGCCGCGTCGTACAAGGCGCTGGTGGATGGCCTCAAGGCCATGAGCCCGACGGACAGCAACGAGGAAAGCCGCGTGGTGCTGCTGACGCCGGGGCCTTACAACGAAACCTATTTCGAGCACGCCTACCTGGCGCGCTTCCTGGGCCTGACACTGGTCGAGGGCAGCGACCTGCTGGTGCGCGATGACAAGCTTTACCTGAAAACCCTGCGCGGCCTGGAGCGGGTGCACGGACTGCTCAAGCGCCTGGACGACCAATTCCTCGATCCGCTGGAACTGCGCTCGGACTCCACACTGGGTGTGCCCGGCCTGCTGCAGGTGATACGCGCGGGCAATGTGTTGGTGGTCAACACGCCGGGCTCGGCCTTCCTCGAATCAAGTGCGCTGCTCGGCTTTCTTCCCGCGCTCTCCGAGCACCTGCTTGGTGAAACGCTGGCCCTGCCCTCGCTGGCCACCTGGTGGTGCGGCGAGCAGGCAGTGATGCAGGACGTGCTGAGCCAGCTCAAGACCTGCGTGATCAAGCCGACCTATCCGGGCACCGGCATGGAATCCGTCATCGGCCATACCCTGTCGCGCCGTGCACTGGACGAATGGGCTGGCCGCATTGTTCGCCGGGGCGAAGACTTCACCGTGCAGGCTTACCTGCCTCTGCCGCAAACGCCGACCTGGCAGGGTGAGCGGATTTCCCCGCGCTCGGCCATGCTGCGCGTGTTTGCGGTGGCCGATGGCAACGGCTCCTGGCAGGTGCTGCCGGGCGGGCTGGCACGGCTGGCGGGCAAGAACGAAAACATGTCGTCGATGCAGCACGGCGGCAGCAGTGCCGACGTGTGGGTGCTGGGCGACCCCTCGGCAGCCAAGGCGATGGCCGAACACACCACCGCATCGCGCACCGAGCAGCCGGCGCCTGTCTGGGCCGCAGCGCCGCTGCGCCACCGCCCGCCCGTGACCAGCCGCGCGGCCGAAAACCTTTTCTGGCTGGGCCGCTACACCGAGCGTGCCGAAAACTCCACGCGGCTGGCGCAAATCACGCTGCAATGCCTGGGCGGCGAAGACCAGACCTCGCAGCCCTTGCTGGCCTGGCTGACCAGCATGGCCGTCGGCAACGCGCTGGTGCTGGACACCGTGCCGCCGGCCACACATGCGCGCCGCGTCTTCGAACGCGCCCTGATCGCCAACCTGGCCGACACCGAACAGGCCGCCAGCGTAGGCTTTAACCTGCGGGCGCTCAAGAGCGCCGCATCTGCCGTGCGCGAACGCCTGTCGCAGGAACAATGGCACATGATCGTGCGCACCGAGACCGACTTCTTCCAGCGCTGCTCATCGTTCAGCGCGGTGGGCCAGACCCAAAGCCAGGGCGGGCAAAGCCAGAGCCAATCCAGCCAATACCTGCTCGAATATTCTTCCGTCGAGGCGCTGCGGGCGCTGGAGTCGGCCAGCGGCTTCCTCTCGGCCATGACGGGTGCGCAAACCGACCGCATGACCCGCGACGACGGCTGGCGCCTCCTGAGCGTGGGCCGGTTGATTGAACGGCTCAACACCCTGGCCGGCGCGCTGATTCGCGGCTTTGAAACCGGATCGATTTTTGAAGAAGGCGGCTTCAACGCCATGGTGGCGCTGTTCGACAGCACCATCACCTTCCACGCGCAGTACCAGCAGCGCCGCGACATCCCGGCCCTGCTCGATCTGCTGGTGCTGGACCGCGACAACCCGCGCTCCCTCGGCTGGGTGGTGCAGACCCTGCGCGGGCGCCTCGCCAAGCTGGCGGGCAGCGCGCCGGGCGACATGCCCGACCTGGCGATGGAACTGCCCGACCCCGGCAGCTGGGCCCTGGCTGATTTGTGCCAGGACGCCCAGGCCAGCACCGGCGATGGCGAAGATGAAAACGGCGGGCAACATGATGGGCGGCTGGTGCAGTTGCTCGAGCAGTGCTGCGATGCCGCGCTGGAACTGTCAGACACCTTGAGCCGCCGCTACTTCAGCCACGCGGCTTCTGCCAGCCAGAGCCTGGGCGCCTGAGGCCCCAGGAGTTTTTCCGTGCTGCTTCACGTCGTTCACGAAACCCGTTACCGCTATGCTCCGGTGGTGGAAAACGCGCACCATGTGGTGCACCTCAAGCCCGCCAGCCGAAACGGCCAGACCCTGCTGGACTATGCGTTGCGGGTGAACCCCGAACCGGTCCAGTTGCGCGAAACCGAAGATGTCTACGGCAATACGCGCACCTACTTTTCCCTGCAGGCGGCGCATGAGAGCCTGACGGTGGTGGCTGACAGCATCGTCTCCACGTCGGCCCTCAACCCGCTGCAATCAGAAGCGACCCTGTCCGCCGGCAAGCCTGCATCGCCCGCCTGGGAGCAGGTGCGCGAACAGTTCCGTTACCGCGCCGGCGCGGCCTACGACAGCGCCTCCGAATTCCTCTTCGCCTCGCCCTATGTGCCGCGCGACGATGCCTTCATTGAATTTGCCCGCCCCAGCTTCCTGCCGGGCAGGCCACTGCCCGAGGCAGCGCGCGACCTGATGGATCGCATTCACAGCACCATGACCTACGAGAGCGAAAGCACCGAAGTCAACACGCCGGCGCTCGAAGCGCTCAAGCTGGGCAAAGGCGTGTGCCAGGATTTCGCGCACATCATGGTGGCCTGCTGCCGCGCCATGGGCCTGCCGGCGCGTTATGTCAGCGGCTACCTTCTCACCACGCCACCGCCCGGCCAGCCACGGCTGGTGGGCAGCGACGCCTCGCATGCCTGGGCTTCGGTGTACTGCCCCGGCCTGGGCGCCTGGCTCGACTTCGACCCCACCAACAACCGCGCGCCGGGTGAAGATTACGTCACACTGGCCATCGGCCGCGACTTCCTCGATGTATCGCCCATGCGCGGTGTGATCCGCGGCGGTGCGCAACACATCCTCGACGTGGCCGTTACGGTGGAGCCGGTGGCAAGCGCCGGGGACTGAGCGGCTTCGGCGGCGCTGGCAGCTCTTCCAGCAACGAGCCCTCAGGCAGGCTGCGTGCCAGGCAGCGCCGGCACAGGCTCACAAATTCCTGCGCGGCGCCCGACTGGGCCTGGCGCGGTTTGAAAGCCAGCAAGGCCCGGAACGACACATCAGCCGCCAGCGGAACGCTGCGCAGGCCCAGCGCCACATGTTCACGCGCCACCAGCGGATTGGTAACTGCCAGCCCGGCCCCGGCCAGCACCAGCGAACACTGCGTTGCGCTGTAAGGCGTTTCAATCACAAAGCGCGGCTGCACACCCGCCTGTGCGAACGCGGCTTCCAGCCGGCGCTGGGCCGTATCCGAGGCAGACAGGCCGACCAGCGGCACTTCTGCGAGATCCCTGGGCTGCAGGACCTGCTTGCGAGCGAGCGGGTGGGCCGCGGGCATGACGCACACCGCGGGCACCTGGTAAAAAAGCGAGGACACCAGGCCACTRGTGTCCGCCTCGTCGCCCAGGAAAGCCAGGTCCACCGCCCCCTGGAACAAGGCCTCACGCAGCACCTTCGAGCTGTCGACCAGCAGCAGGCAACGCGTGCGCGGGTAGCTTCGCTGAAACTCGGCAAGCGCCCAGGGCATCACGCTGGCAGCCATAGCATGCAGTGAACCGATGCGCAGCACGGTGTCCTCATGCGACTGCAGGGCCACGATTTTTCGCTGCACGGCTTCGAGGCCTTCGTAGACCCGCTCGACCTCTTCCATCAGCGCGTGCGCCTCCGGCGTGGGCGTCAGCTTGCCTTTGGGCCTGTCAAACAGCTTGAGCCCGGCGCGCGCTTCGAGCTGCTGCAGCAGCTGCGTGACGGCCGGCTGGCTCACGTGCAGCGCCGCCGCCGCGCGGTTGGCGGTGCCCAGCCGCATGACCATGCGGAACACTTCAATCTGACGTGCACTGGCTTCGGCCATGGCGGTTTCCTATAAGTTTTACTTATTTTAAATCGCAAACATGCGATGCATGAGAGCCCATCGTCTTCGTACCATCTGCCCATGAATTCTGTTTCCCCCGAATCCTTTCCAAACCCTGCGGCATGGAACGCCATCAGCCGCAACCCCCGACTGATGAGGCTGCGGTGCATCCTCTGCGCCCGTGAATACCCGCTGCAAGATTTACCCGCCGGCTGTCCGCACTGCGCGGCACAGGGCACGCCCGCCAGCCTGGAAGCCGTTTACACCGGGTTGCCCCAAACACTGAAAACAGCCAGCACAGGTTATAAGTGGGGCGACTGGCTGCCCTACACCCGCGGCGTTTCCCTGGGTGAAGGCAACACGCCTTGCCTGGACCTGCCGCGCCTGGCGCGCGAGCTTGGCCTGTGCCAGCTCAGCGCCAAGCATGAGGGCATGAACCCCACTGGCTCGCACAAAGACCGCATGTCGGCACAGGCCGTCAGCCGGGCGCTGGACGCAGGCGCGCAGACCGTGGTGCTGGCCTCCAGCGGCAACGCAGCAGTTTCGGCAGCAGCCTATTGCGCCGCGGCCGGGCTGCCCTGCGAAATCGCCACCTACCGCGACATGCCGGCGCCCTTCGCGCGGGCCCTCCATCACCTGGGCGCCCGGCGCATGGAGTTCGACCACGGCTTTGAGCGCTGGAACCATGTACGACGGCGGGTCGAGCAGGACGGGGCCTTTGCCCTCACCAACTACAGCGTGCCGGCGGTCGGCAGCCCTGCTTTTGGCGTGGAAGGCTACCGCGCCGTGGCGCTCGAATTTGTCGCCGGCGGTTGCGTGCCGGACCATGTACTGGTACCCACCGCCCGTGGCGATCTGCTCTGGGGCATTTACAGCGCACTGCGTGATTTGCACCGGGCGGGACTCATTGGGCACATGCCCAGGTTATGGGCCGTTGAGCCGTTCCCCCGCCTTTCCCGTGTGCTCGAGGGCGCGCCGCTGCAGTCGKAATTCAACGGCCAGACGACGCAGTTTTCGACAGGCGGCAGCACCGTCACGCTGCAACAGCAACTGGCCGTGCAGCAGTCGGGCGGCGGCGCCGTGGTCATTGATGACGCCGGCGCCATCCAGGGCAGCGCCCGGCTCGCGGCGCAAGGCCTGTGGGTGGAGCTTTGCGCCGGCGCCTGCCTCAGTGCGCTGGCCCGCCTTCGCGCGCTCGGCCAGGTGCAGGCATCAGAACACGCCTTGCTGCTGCTCACAGCCAAAGGCGACCGTGACACCTTTAACCCCATCCCTTGACCGCACGCCCCCTTTTCTTCAGCCCGCAAAGGAAATTTCACCGTGAAGACCCGACTGCTCACCACCCTGCTTCTGGCCTGCGCCACTCTGGCGGGAACCGCCCATGCCGCCTACCCCGACAAACCCATCCGCCTCATCGTGCCTTGGGCGCCGGGCGGCAGCACCGACGCCATCGCCCGCGCGATTGCCCAGCGCATGGGCGAGACCATGGGGCAAAGCGTGGTGGTCGACAACCGCTCCGGCGCTTCCGGGCGCATCGGCACCGAAGCCGCGGCCAAGGCCGCGCCCGACGGCTACACCTTCGCCATCGTCGAGCTGCCGCATGCGATTGCGCCGGCCGTGTTCAACAAGATGCCCTACGACCTGCTGCGCGACTTCACGCCGGTGTCCATGGTCGGCACCTCGCCGCTGCTGCTGTTTGCCGGCGGCGCGCAGTACAAGAA
>NZ_JBFUAZ010000217.1:0-6140 GCF_056406035.1 Polaromonas sp. P1_E1_2
CTGGAAACCCTCTCGCTCACGCTGCCGGCCATCATCACGACCGACCTGCGCCTGAACGAGCCGCGCTACGTCACCTTGCCCAACATCATGAAGGCCAAGAAGAAGCAGCTCGACAACATCAAGCCCGAAGAGCTTGGCGTTGACGTCAAGCCACGCATCAAGACCCTGAAGGTCAGCGAGCCGCCCAAGCGCAGCGCAGGCATCAAGGTGGCCGACGTGGCCGCCCTGGTCGACAAGCTCAAGAACGAAGCCAAAGTCATCTAAGGAGTTGATTGAAATGACCGCACTTGTAATCGCAGAACACGACAACAACTCCATCAAGCCAGCGACGCTGAACACCGTCACGGCTGCTGCCCAGTGCGGCGGCGACGTGCATGTGCTGGTGGCCGGGAAGGGTGCCGAAGCCGCCGCCAAAGCCGCTGCCGCCATTGCAGGCGTGGCCAAAGTCATCCACGTTGAAGGCGAGCATTTCGCCCACGGCCTGGCCGAGAACATGGCCGCGCAAGTCGTCGCCATCGCTTCCGCCTATTCGCACATCCTGTTCCCCGCCACCGCCTCGGGCAAGAACATTGCCCCCCGCGTGGCCGCGACGCTGGACGTCGGGCAGATCTCCGACATCACCAAGGTCGATGCCGCCGACACCTTCGAGCGCCCCATCTACGCCGGCAATGCGATTGCCATCGTGCAAAGCCTGGACGCGACCAAAGTCATCACCGTGCGCACCACCGGCTTTGACGCTGCTGCCGCCACTGGTGGCTCCGCTGCGATCGAAACGCCCGCGGGCGTTGCCGACAGCGGCAAGTCGACCTTCCTGGGCTCCGAGATCGCCAAGAGCGACCGCCCCGAGCTGACGGCTGCCAAGATCATCGTCTCCGGTGGCCGCGCGATGGGCTCCAGCGAGAAATTCAACGAAGTGCTTACGCCGCTGGCCGACAAGCTGGGTGCAGCTCTCGGCGCATCGCGCGCAGCGGTTGACGCGGGCTACGCCCCCAATGACTGGCAAGTGGGCCAGACCGGCAAGATTGTCGCGCCCCAGCTCTACATCGCCGCCGGTATTTCCGGTGCGATCCAACACCTGGCCGGCATGAAAGACAGCAAGGTCATCGTGGCGATCAACAAGGACCCGGAAGCGCCGATCTTCAGCGTGGCGGATTACGGCCTGGAAGCTGACTTGTTCACGGCTGTGCCCGAGCTGGTTGCCGCACTGTAATGCGGTTTCAGGCCAGCGCGACATGAAAGCCAGGCAGCAACCCGGCCAATCCGGCATGAGGCGAGGCGCATGCATCGCCTTGATGCTGACGGGCTTGCTCCTCACTGCGTGCGCGGGGCTTGACCGCAAAGTCGAACAGGTCAGCGTCAAGTCGGAAATCAAGGAGCCTGTGACGTCTTTGGCCCTGATTTTTGTGACCCCCGAGTGGGCCAACCAGAACCCGGATCTGGTCAAAGGCTACAGGCTCTCGGGTGTACTCGACAACCGCTTGATGAACCAAAGTGTTGGGCATGCCGCAGAGTTCATGCAGCTCAACGGTGTTCCCGCAAAGTACGCGGGTACGTTCGGTCAGCGTTCCAATATCAGGGGCGTGCTGGGCGAATGGTCCGGCCAGGGTTACAACACGCTGCTGTTTGTTCCGATGGGCTCTACCGTTACCTCCCAGGGCCATGAAGCCCGCAGGGGTTCTACCCGCTACCGCGTGACGCTGTACAGCAAGAAGCTCGTGCCCATGCTGGAGTTTCAGGATGCGTTTTACGCTTCGGCCCCGGACTCGGGTCATGTGGACTTGATGGCGGCGGGCTGGCTCAATGCCTTGATGGACAACGGTTATGTCGTGCGGAAATCCGAAAAACTGGTGGAACCTCCAGTTCGTGATTTCTCGCCCTAGATTCGCGARAGGCCGTGTGGCAAGCGGCCCCGGCTACGCCTGGCACAGGCCAAACCAGCAGACCACTGTGGCACAGCTTTTAATGGCCTTCGCCGCGCAATAAGTTAATTTTCGGAGACAAAACATGACATACAAAGCCCCCCTCAAGGACATGCTGTTTGACATCAAACATCTGGCCAACATCGAACAGATCGCGCAAATCCCCGGCTTTGAAGAAGCCGGCTTCGACACCGCGCAAGCGGTGCTCGAGGAATGCGCCAAGTTCAACGAGGGCGTGCTGGCTCCGCTCAACCGTGACGGTGACATCAATCCGTCGAGCTTTCAATCCGGCGAAGTCACCACCACGCCAGGCTTCAAGGAGGCCTTCCGCCAATACGTCGAAGGCGGCTGGCAAGGCCTGCAGCACCCGGCTGATTTTGGCGGCCAGGGTTTGCCCAAAACCATAGGTGCGGCCTGCGGTGAAATGCTCAACTCCGCCAACATGAGTTTTGCGCTGTGCCCGCTGCTCAGCGACGGCGCCATTGAAGCCCTGCTCACGGCCGGCTCCGACGACCTCAAGGCGGTCTATCTTGAAAAGCTGGTGAGCGGCCAATGGACTGGCACCATGAACCTGACCGAGCCGCAAGCTGGTTCGGACCTCGCCATGGTGCGCAGCCGAGCCGAGCCGCAGCCCGACGGCACGTACAAGGTGTTCGGTACCAAGATCTTCATCACCTAYGGYGAGCAYGACATGGCCGAGAACATCGTGCACCTGGTGCTGGCGCGCGTCACCGGCGCACCCGAGGGTGTCAAGGGCATCAGCCTCTTTGTCGTGCCCAAGTTCATGGTCGGCAAAGACGGCGCCCTGGGCGCGCGCAACGACGTGCATTGCGTGAGCATCGAGCACAAGATGGGCATCAAAGCATCGCCCACTGCCGTGCTGCAGTACGGCGACCTTGGCGGCGCCGTGGGCTACATCGTCGGTGAAGAAAACCGCGGCCTTGAGTACATGTTCATCATGATGAACTCGGCGCGCTACGCGGTCGGCATGCAAGGCATCGCGATTGCCGAACGCGCCTACCAGAAAGCTGTGGAATTTTCCAAAGACCGCGTGCAAAGCCGACCGGTTGACGGTTCCATCAAGGCCAGCGCGCCCATCATCCATCACCCGGACGTCAAGCGCATGCTGATKACCATGCGCGCCTACATCGAAGGCTGTCGCGCCATGGCTTCTGTCGCTGCTGCGGCGTACGACGCAACGCATCACCACCCCGATGCGGACGTGCGCAAACAGAACCAGGCGTTTTACGAATTCATGGTGCCGCTGGTCAAGGGCTACAGCACCGAGATGAGCCTGGAAGTGACTTCGCTGGGTGTGCAGGTGCACGGCGGCATGGGCTTTATTGAAGAAACCGGCGCGGCCCAGTACTACCGCGACGCCAAGATTCTGACGATCTATGAAGGCACAACCGCCATCCAGGCCAACGACCTGATTGGCCGCAAGACCTCCCGCGACGGCGGCCAGACGGCCAAGGCGATTGCAGCGCAGATCGAAAAAACCGAAAGCGAATTGCTCAGGCAGGGCAGCGCCGACGCGCTGGCCGTGGCCAAGCGCCTGAAGGCCGCGCGCCTGGCATTCATCGATGTGGTGGATTTCGTGGCCGGCAACACCAAAGCCAGTCCCAACGCCGTGTTTGCCGGCAGCGTGCCTTACCTCATGCTCGCGGGCAACGTGGTGGCCGGCTGGCAGATGGCGCGTTCGCTGCTGGTGGCGCAAGAGCAAATCGCGCAGGGCGTTGATGTTGCCTTCATGCAGGCCAAGATCACCACCGCGCGTTTTTATGCTGACCACCTGCTGACCAAGGTGCCCGGCGTGCGCGACAGCATTGTCGACGGTGCAGACAGCGTGACGGCGCTGGCGCTGGATGCGTTCTGATCTTGTACACGCTGCTATTTATTTGATAGCTGCTTGCGCCCGTCAGTAAAGGGCTGCAGCATGTTTTTTCTTGAATTCAGAATAACAACGGAGCCACCATGTCCAGACTGCCCGGCGCATTGAACAAGCTGCCTTTGCCCATCATCGGTTCGCCGCTCTTCATCATCAGCAATCCCAAGCTGGTCATCGCGCAGTGCAAAGCCGGCGTGGTGGGCGCCATGCCCGCGCTCAACGCACGGCCTGCATCGCAGCTCGATGAGTGGCTGGCCGAGATCACCGAGGCACTGGCAGCCCACAACAAGGCCAACCCCGACAAGCCGGCGGCGCCTTTTGCCATCAACCAGATCGTGCACAAGTCCAACGACCGCCTGGAGCACGACATGGAAATGTGCGTGAAGTACAAGGTGCCCATCTACATCACCAGCCTGGGTGCGCGCGAAGACATCAACGCTGCCGCCCACAGCTACGGCGGCGTGGTGCTGCACGACATCATCAACAACAAATTCGCACGCAAGGCGATTGAAAAGGGCGCCGACGGCCTGGTAGCCGTGGCCGCCGGTGCGGGCGGCCACGCAGGCGTGAAGAGCCCGTTCGCGCTGATCCAGGAAATCCGCCAGTGGTTTGACGGCCCCCTGGCGCTGTCGGGCGCCATCTCTACCGGCGGCGCGGTGCTGGCCGCGCAGGCCATGGGCGCCGACTTCGCCTACATCGGTTCGGCCTTCATCGCCACGGACGAAGCGCGCGCAGCCGACGCCTACAAGCAGGCCATCGTTGACGGAAATTCCGACGACATCGTTTACAGCAGCCTCTTCACCGGTGTGCACGGCAACTACCTCGCGCCGTCGATTCGCGCAGCCGGCATGGACCCTGAGAACCTTCCCGAAGGCGACGTCAAGACCATGAACTTCGGCGGCGGCGAAGGCAGCAAGTCCAAGGCCTGGAAAGACATCTGGGGCTGCGGCCAGGGCATTGGGTCTGTCAGCAAGGTCCAAAGCGCCGCGGCCTTTGTGGACCAGCTCAGGCGCGAGTACGAGCTGGCACGCCAACGGGTCTGCGCTTAAGCGTCATCGGTACCCAGAGCAGCGCTGCGCCTGAAACACCCGCCTTGACCACCGCAACCCGACGCTTTCCCGGCATGGATGCCCTCAAAGGGCTGGCCTGCGTCATGATCGTTTTGCATCACCTGGCCTTTTATGGCCCGATGTCGGATGTGGTGCACCCGTTTGCACCGGCCCTGATGGACTGGCTTTACGACTACGGCCGCATGGCCGTGCAGGTGTTCCTCGTCGTGAGTGGTTTTCTGGCGGCGGCCTCGCTTGCGCCGCAAGGTGTGGCCGTGTTCGGTGCACCTGGCTCCCTGATTTTTCGCCGCTACTGGCGGCTCGTCAAACCCTATCTTGTGGCGCTGGCCGTGAGCATGCTGGTGGCTGCGCTGGTCAGGCCCTGGTTCGCGCACCATTCCGTGCCGGATGCTCCCACGGTGCACCAGCTGCTGGCCCATGTCCTGCTGCTGCAGGACCTGCTCGGGCAGGACGCGCTTTCTGCTGGTGTCTGGTACGTGGCCATCGACTTCCAGCTCTACGCCATGGCGGTTCTCATTTTTGCCTTTGCCCGGCGGTTCCAGTTTCAGCCGCATGACGGCGACGCAACACACACCACTTCGGTTTCGGCCCCGCTCGGCGTCAGCCTCATTCTGATGGTCGCCTTGGCCTCTCTCCTGTTTTTCAACCGCTTGCCGGCCTTTGATGTCACCGCCCTCTATTTTTGTGGCTCCTATGCCCTGGGGATGCTGGCCTTCTGGGCCGCAAACCGTCTCGGCGCGCGGCGCAGCTTCTGGCTCGTGACCCTGGCGGTCATGGGTGGGCTGGCCCTGGCGCTTGATTTCCGGGGGCGCCTGGTGGTGGCGCTCGTTACCGCCTTCGGTCTGGCCTGGCTGGCGGTGCTGCAGCCGCAGGCCTGGCCGGTGCAATGGTTGCAGCAGCGCCGTCTGGTGCAGCTGGGCCAGATGTCCTATTCCGTGTTCCTCATCCACTTCCCTGTGTGCCTGCTGGTCAATGCCATCGTGAGCCATTTCTGGCCCACGCAGCTTGCGGCAAACGTGTTGGGCCTGTTGACGGCCTTCCTGCTGTCGCTGCTGGCGGGCTGGGTGCTGTACCAGTCGGTGGAATCGCGACCGATTCCTTTGCGGCCGCGCTGGTTGAGTCGCTTTTATTTGCGTTAAAAAGCAGCTCCTCGCCTTTCTGGACGAGCGCAACTTGCTATTGAATTAATAGCATTCAACTGGAGCCGGGCTCACCGCCTGAACATCTCCAGCTTCAACACGGCAGGCTCACCCAGCCATGAGG
>NZ_JBFUAZ010000218.1:0-6123 GCF_056406035.1 Polaromonas sp. P1_E1_2
ATTCTCGGATTTGCGCAGCTGATCGAATCCGGCACGCCCCAGCCAACGCCCTCGCAAAAACGCAGTGTGGACCAGATTCTCCAGGCCGGCTGGTACCTGCTGGAGCTGATCAACGAAATCCTGGACCTGGCATTGATCGAGTCCGGCAAGCTGTCGCTGTCGCTGGAACCTGTGTCGCTGGCCGAGGTCATGCTTGAATGCGAAACGATGGTCGAGTCACAGGCCGGCAAACGCGGCATTACCGTGACGTTTCCGAAATTCCCTGTGCCCTGCTTCGTGAATGCCGACCGCACCCGGCTCAAGCAGGTACTGATCAACCTGCTGTCGAACGCCATCAAATACAACACCAGCAGCGGAACAGTCGTGCTCAACTGCGTGGATCTGCCGCAAAAGCGCATCCGTATCTGCATTGAGGACACGGGCGAAGGCCTGAATCCGGCCAAGATCGACCAGCTCTTCCAGCCTTTCAATCGCCTGGGCCAGGAGGCCAATACCGAACAGGGCACGGGCATTGGCCTGGTAATGACCAAGCGGCTGGTTGAGCTGATGGGTGGCGTCATCGGCGTGGAAAGCGTTGTCGGAAAAGGCAGTGTGTTCTGGATTGAAATGGACGTCACCGAACAGCGGGAATTCCACCCCGAACTGGCAACCCTGGCCCCGGCCTTGCAACGCCAGGTGCCTACAGATCCCCGCGCCCACACCCTTTTGTATGTAGAAGACAACCCGGCCAACCTGATGCTGGTGGAAGACCTCATCGCGCGCCGCTCCGACATCCGGCTGCTGTCGGCCCGTGACGGCATCAGCGGCATCGCGATGGCCAAGGCCTCGCAGCCGGACATCATCCTGATGGACATCAACCTGCCGGGCATCAGCGGCATCAAGGCGGTACAGATTCTGTGTGCCGATCCGTTGACTGCACACATTCCGGTGGTGGCGCTCAGCGCCAATGCCATACCTCGTGACATTGAAAAAGGCATGGAAGCCGGCTTCTTTCGCTACCTCACCAAGCCCATCAGGATCAATGAGTTCATGGACACCCTGGATTTGGCGCTGGCATTTTCCAAAACAAAGTCCATGCAGGCCCCCGTGCCGGAAAAAACCGCATGAACACCGAATTCGACATCCTGAACGGCAGCATCCTGGTGGTGGACGACCAGCCCGTCAATGTGCAGTTACTCGAGCAGTTGCTGGCAGGCGCCGGCTATACCCAGGTCAGATCCACCATGAATTCGCTGGAGGTAGCCGCGCTGCACGCAGAGCACCGCTACGACCTGATCCTGCTCGACCTGAAAATGCCCGGCATGGACGGCTTCCAGGTGATGGAAGCACTCAAGGAAGACCAGCACGACAAATACCTCTCTGTCATCGTGCTGACCGCGGAGCCGGCCCACAAGCTGCGCGCCTTGCAGGCCGGCGCCAAGGATTTCATCAGCAAACCGTTTGACCTGGTCGAAGTCAAGACGCGCATCCACAATGCGCTGGAAGTGCGCCTGCTGTATAAAAAGCTGGAAAACTACAGCAAGCTGCTGGAGCTGGCCATGCAACAGAGCACCGCAGAAACCGACGAAGCGCGAAGCCGCTAATAGCGTCTGGCTGGACCAGGCGGCCAGGCTCATCCCTCTAGTCTGCGGCCCGCATTTACTGCTTGAGCTTTTCAAGCAGGAAGTCGATGAACAAGCGCACCCGCAAGGGCACGTGCCGACCATGCGGGTACAGCAGTGAAAATGGCCGGGACCGCCCCGCAAAAGGCTGCAACACCTCTTGCAGCCGGCCCTGGCGCAAGTCTTCCTCGACGATAAAACGGTAAGTCTGCAGCAGGCCCGCGCCATGCCGGGCCAGCGTCACCCCACCCAGCAGGTCTTCCGAGCAGCAATATCCACCGCTGGTCGCCACCTCCAGCGCCTTGCCTGCATCGCTGAACAGCCACGGAATTTTCTGCCCGCTGCTGGGCAACAAAAACTGGATGCAGTCATGCTGCTGCAAGACCTCCAGCGAGGTTGGGGTTCCCGCCTGCTGCAGGTACGAAGGCGCAGCCACCACCACCAGCGCGGCATCTTCCAGCTTGCGCGCGACCAGGCCTGAGTCGGGCTGTGCGCGCCCGCGTATGGCCAGGTCGTAGCCCTCTTCGGCAAAGTTGACATTGCGGTTGCTCAGGTTGACCTCAACCTGCACGGCTGGATAGAGAGCCCGAAAAGCCGGCAGCAGAGGCAGCACGCGGTAATGCCCGTAAGGCGTGGGCAGGCTGATGCGCAGCACGCCGGCAGGCACCAATTGCTGACCCGTGGCTTCGCGCTCGGCCTCCACCAGCTGCCCCAGGGCCTGCCGCGCCTGCTCAAAATAAGCGCGGCCGGCCTCGGTCAGCCGTATCTGCCGCGTCGTGCGCGTGAAGAGCCGCACGCCCAGCCTTTCCTCCAGACGCGACACCGAGCGGCTCACGGCAGCGGGCGTGAGGCCGGCACTGGTTGCCGCCGCCGTGAAGCTGCTGAGCTCTGCCGCAAGGCAAAAAAGCTCAATGCTTCCCAGCTGAAGATCATCAAATTGACGGCTCATGGTTTTGATTTTCTATGGATTATCTATTACGCCATGTAACTTATGAAGTTAATCAACCTCCATTTATCTCCATGAACATCATCAATAGCATGAGGCCTTCCCAACTAACTTGCTCAAGGAATCCCATGAAACTGTTTTTCTCTCCTGGCGCCTGCTCACTGGCACCCCACATCGTTCTGAAAGAAACGCAGCAGGCCTTCAAGCTTGAAAAAGTTGACACAGGCACCCACACCACCGCAGACGGAGCCGACTACTACGCCATCAACCCGAAGGGTGCCGTGCCGCTGCTGGAGCTCGAGAGCGGCGAGCGCCTGACAGAAGGCCCCATCATTGCCCAATACCTTGCCGACAAGGCAGGCCGCGCCGACCTGCTCCCAGCCGCCGGCAGCATGGACCGCTACCGCGTGATGGAGTGGCAGAACTACATCACCTCGGAGCTCCACAAGACCTTCACGCCGCTGTTCAACCCGGAGCTGGACGGCAGCGCCAAAAAAACCCTGGCCAGCGTTCTGCGCAAAAAATACGAATGGGTCAACACCCAGCTGCAGTCCAAAGACTATTTGCTCGGCCAGTCCTTCACTGTGGCCGATGCCTACTTGTTTGCCGTCACAGGCTGGGCCAAGTACGTGTCGCTGGACCTGGCGGACCTGAAGCATCTGCAGGACTTCCTGGCACGTGTCGCCGGCCGGCCCGCCGTGCGCGAGGCCCTGAAGGCCGAAGGGCTGCTGGCATGAGCCGCTGGAAAACCACGGCCCTGACCCAAAGGCTGGGCTTGACGGCGCCGATTGTGCAGGGACCCTTCGGAGGGGGCCTTTCCTCGGTGGCGCTGACCGCGGCGGTCTGTGAAAGCGGTGGGCTGGGCTCGTTTGGGGTGCATCACCTGACAGGCGCGCAAATTGAAGAGACGGCCCAGGCCATACGCCTGAAAACAAAACGGCCTTTCGCCTTGAACCTGTGGGTGCCGCATGAAAAGAGCGAGGACCCGCCGCTCACAGATGCGCAGTTCGAGCAGCACCTGGCGCTGCTCGCGCCCTACTTCAAGGAACTCGGTGAACCCTTGCCGGCCCGCCCTGAACGTTTCAGCCCGCGCTACGAAGACCAGGTGCAGGGCCTGCTGGCGGCCCGGCCCGCCGTGTTCAGTTTTGTATTCGGCATTCCGTCGCTGGACATCCTGCGCCAATGCAAGGCGCTTGATATCGTGACCGTGGGCGCCGCCACAACGCCTGAAGAGGCGATAGCGCTAGACAGTGCCGGCGTCGACATGGTGGTGGCAACCGGCTTTGAGGCTGGCGGGCACCGCGTGTCCTTTCTCCGCCCGCCCGAAAACTCGCTCACCGGCACACTGGCGCTGATCCCCCAGGTGGTCGACGCGATCAAGGCCCCGGTCATTGCCGCAGGCGGCATTGCGGATGGGCGCGGTATTGCAGCAGCCCTGGCGCTGGGTGCCCAGGGCGTGCAGATCGGCACAGCTTTCCTGGCCTGCGTCGAGTCATCTGCCAGTGACATCCACCGCGAAAAGCTATTCAGCGCCGACGCCAGGTACACCGCCCTCACCCGCGCCTTCAGCGGGCGCCTGGCGCGAGGCATTGAAAACCGCTTCATGAACGAGCTGAAGGCGCATGAAGGTCACATTGCGCCCTACCCGGTCCAGAACTGGCTGACAGGCCAGATGAAACCGGCGGCCATTGGCCAGGGCAGAACAGACTTGATGTCGCTTTGGTCCGGTCAGGCCGCACCACTGCTCAGGCACCGGGATGCGAGCTCGCTGATGCAGGCGCTGCAGCAGCAAACCGACGACGCGCTAAAACGGATTGCCGGGTCAGTCTGACCCTCAAGCAGGATTTGTCTGATGACAGCGCATGACGATGGATTGACTGAAGGTGCCTGATTGAGGTGCAGTCACCTCAATGGAAATCGCGGCTCGATGTGCCCAGCCGCCCCAGCATCGGCGTGAGGTCTTCGAGCCGATGCGCCACCAGGTTGCGCACCGCGCCGTAACCTTTGGCGCTGCCGCGTTCTTCACTGCGCTGCCACGTGCCATACACCGCCAGCAGCCGGGCGTGCAGCACCTCGCCGCGTTGCGCCTCCCGCAGCGATTTCCAGATGATCACATTGACTGGCCCGGTCTCGTCTTCCAGTGTGACAAAGATGGTGCCCTTGGCGGTTTGCGGCTGCTGGCGCACAGTGACGATGCCGCAGCCGGCCACCTCTTCGCCGTCGGGCAAGGCATTGAGCTCGCTGGCGCTCAGCAGGCCTTTGCGTGCCAGCCTTTCCCGCAGCAGGGCCACCGGGTGGCGCCGCAGCGTGAGGCCGGTGGCCTGGTAGTCGAACAAAATGTTTTCGCCCTCGGGTGTGTCGGGCAAGGCCAGCGGCGTTTCGTGCGTGGGTACCGATTTGAGCAGGCGCGGCGCCAGTTTGATGGCTGAAGCGTCCCACACCTGCTGGCGCCTGTGGCCCGACAGGGGCAGTAGGGCATCGGCGGCGGCCAGCGCATTGATTTCGAGCGTATTGAGCCGGGCGCGCGACACCAAGTCTTCCGTCGACGTGAAAGGCGCTTGCGCCCGCGCATCCACCAGGCGCAAGGCGGCCTCCTCGCGCAAGCTGGCCACCAGGCGCAGGCCCAGGCGCACTGCCGGCTGCGTCCCTGCAGTCAGCACACCCTGCGGCTCCAGCGTGCAGTCCCATTCACTGTGCATGACGTCCACTGCGCGCACCTCCACCTGGTGGCGGACCGCGTCTTGCACCAGCTGGGACGGTGTGTAAAAACCCATGGGCTGCGAATTGACCATGGCCGCGAGAAAACAAGCCGGCTCATGGCGCTTGAGCCAGCAGCTCACGTAGACCAGCTTGGCAAAACTGGCGGCATGGCTTTCCGGAAAGCCGTAGTCGCCGAAGCCCAATATCTGGCTGAAGATGCGCTCTGAAAATTCAGCGCTGTAGCCGTTGTTGACCATCGCATTGACCAGGCGGCCATGAAAGCGGTCTACCCCGCCCTTACGCTTCCAGGCTGCCATGGAGCGGCGCAAATCGTCGGCCTCTCCGGGCGTGAAGTCAGCGGCGATCATCGCGATCTGCATGACCTGCTCCTGGAAAATCGGAATGCCCAGCGTGCGCTCCAGGGCCGGGTTCAGCGCCGGGTATTCCGGCACGACATCTTCACCCCGCCGTTTTTTGTCGCGCGCCTTCAGGTACGGGTGCACCATGCCGCCCTGGATGGGCCCCGGCCGCACGATGGCGACTTCCACCACCAGGTCGTAGTAATTGCGCGGCTGCAGGCGCGGCAGCATGGACATCTGGGCCCGGCTTTCAATCTGGAAAACGCCCACCGTATCGGCTTCGCAAATCATGTCGTAGGTGGGTGTGTCGTCCGGCTCGATCTGATGCATCTCCAACTGGCTTCCTCGTGCCCCATTCACCAGCGCCAGGCAGCGCCGGATGGCCGACAGCATGCCCAGCGCCAGCACATCCACTTTCAGCAGGCCCATGGCCTCCAGGTCGTCCTTGTCCCACTGGATGATGCGGCGGTCTTCCATCGAAGCCGGCTGCACCGGCACCAGCCGCGTGAGCTTGCCC
>NZ_JBFUAZ010000219.1:0-6115 GCF_056406035.1 Polaromonas sp. P1_E1_2
GGAAGGGGCTCATCCGGAAGGGGCTCATCCTCATCCTCATCTTTTCCGTGAATCTCGGATGGCTTCCGTCAGGCGGGCGAGGCGACACCGAACAGCTCTTCGGCATCGCCTTCAGCTTCCTGACATGGGACGGCCTCAAGCACATGATCCTTCCGGCAACGACGCTTGCCATATTCCAGATCGCCATGGTGATTCGCCTGACGGAGACCGGAACCCGCGATGTGGTGCAACAGGAGTACGTGCGGTTCGCGCGTGCCAAAGGCGTGTCCGGGTTCAGGCTCCTGGCCAGACACATCGCCCCGAATGTGATGATTCCCGTGGTTACCGCCGTCGGGCTCGAGTTCGGTCACCTCATCGCTTTCTCTGTGGTGACCGAGTCGGTCTTTGCATGGCCGGGCATGGGAAAACTCATCATTGACTCGATCCTCCATCTCGACAGGCCCGTTGTCGTGGCCTACCTGATGGTCACCGTCCTTCTGGTGGTCTCCATCAACCTTCTGGTCGATCTCCTGTATGTGATTCTTGATCCCCGGCTCAGAGCCCGCAGCAAATAAAACGAGGTGACCCCATGATCCAGACCGAATCGTTGAACGCGGAGGAAAAGCCGGCGGCCCGGCCGGCGCCGCAGCCGGCGCAAACCCCGTGGAGCCGGATCCGGCGGCAATTCCTGCTGAGCAAAATTGCGTTCGCAGCGCTGGTCGTCTTCGGGCTGCTGCTCATCGTGGCATTGGGCGCGCCATTTTTCTCACCGCAGAACCCGTACGACCTGGCCTCCGTGTCTATCGTGGACGCAGAACTCGTTCCGGGTGCGCGCAGCGAAGTGAGCGGGATGCTGCATGTCCTCGGCACCGATGGCGCCGGACGGGACCTGATCAGCGCAATCTTCTATGGGCTTCGCATCAGCATGGCTGTCGGCCTTCTGAGTGCATTGGCCGCACTTTGCATCGGAACAACAGTGGGCCTGACGGCCGCCTACTTTGGCGGGCGTGTGGATTCGTTCTTCATGCGAATCGTTGACTTGCAACTGAGCCTGCCTGCCATCCTGATCGCTCTGGTACTTTTGGCATCGCTGGGCCAGGGTGTAGACAAGACCTTGCTGGCCCTGATCATTGTTCAATGGGCGTACTACGCCCGCAATGTGCGCGGGGCCGCGCTGGTGGAGCAACAAAAAGAGTATGTGGAGGCAGCGATGGGGCAAGGCTTGCCCCCCAGGCGGATCATGTTCAGGCACGTGCTGCCGAACTGCATGGGAACGCTGATCGTCACCGGCACCCTGCAGACGGCGCACGCCATCAGCCTGGAGGCAACGATGAGTTTCCTGGGTATCGGGCTTCCCCAGACAGAACCTTCGCTGGGGCTGCTGATTGCCAATGGCTTCGAGTACATGCTCACGAACAAATACTGGATCTCGGTCTATCCGGGGTTGGCATTGGTGCTTCTGGTGGGGTCGATCAACCTGATCGGTGATCGTCTGCGTGTTGTTTTCAACCCCAAGCTGGATCAGGTATGAGCACAAGTGCGTTAAAGGTCAGTGGGATCACGACCCACTTCGAGACCAAGGCCGGCGTCGCCAGGGCGGTGAACGACGTTTCCTTCTCCGTCGGGCAAGGGCAAATCGTTGCCCTGGTGGGCGAGTCGGGATCGGGGAAGTCCGTGACGGCAATGTCTTTGATGAACCTGGTGGATCCTCCGGGCCGAATCGTTGCCGGTGAAATTCTCCTTCGGGGAAATAACCTGCGCTCCGTCTCCGCCCGCGAATGGAACAGGATTCGGGGCAAAGAGATGGCGATGGTTTTCCAGGACCCCATGATGTCGCTCAACCCTGTCATCCGTGTGGGAGACCAGTTGACGGAAACCATCCGGATTCACGCCAAAGTATCACGGTCAGATGCCACGGAGCGGGCATGCGCCGCGTTGGCCGCGGTGGGAATTCCGGCGCCGGCCGAGAGAATGCGCGCCTATCCGCATGAACTCTCGGGTGGCATGCGCCAGCGAATCGCCATCGCGAACGCCATCATCAACGAGCCGGCCGTGATCATCGCCGACGAGCCGACGACCGCCCTGGACGTCACGATTCAGGCGCAGATTCTTTACCAGATCCGCAAGCTGACAAAGGAGCGAGGAACGGGACTGGTGTGGATTACGCACGACCTGAGTGTGGTGAAAGACCTTGCCGACTACGTGTGCGTGATGTATGCCGGCCGCATCGTCGAGAAAGGCGCGGTCGCTGACGTGATCAGGTCGCCGAGACATCCTTACACACGCGGGTTGATCGACTCATTGCCCAAGTCGCAGGATCGCGGCTCCCTGCTCAAGCCCATTCCCGGAAGTACCCCGCCTTTGCTCAACCTGCCGTCCGGTTGCGCGTTCGCACCCCGCTGCAGCCGGGCAACGCAAGCGTGCACAAAGATGCCCGGCCTGACCCGGACAGAAGACCGGGAGTTTCTTTGCTTTCACCCCTATACGACAAACAATTCATGACCACGATACTTGAAGCGGCCAATGTCTCGAAACGGTTTGGTGCCGCGCAAACCTGGAGCGGGCAACTGGCGCACAAATTGAAGCTGGCCCGCAAGACACCCAAGCAGGTGTCCGCGGTGAGTGACGTCAGCCTGCAGATCGAGGCGGGGGAGGTCGTCGGCCTGGTGGGTGAGTCGGGCTGTGGAAAATCAACCTTCGGGCGAATCGTCGCGGGCATTCTGGAACCGTCCAGCGGCGACGTCATGGTTCATCAGGTGCCGGGCAAGCCCTATCTTTCGGATGTCCACCGAAACGTCCAGATGGTCTTTCAAAACCCCTATGGCTCGCTCAATCCGCGGCTGCGTGTTGACCAGCTCCTCAGCGAGGCGGCCATCTATCACGGGCTGATTTCCGCAAAGGACAAGGCCCCGTTCGTGAGAGGCCTCCTGGAACAGGTGGGTCTTGACGCCAGTTACGGCGAACGCTATCCGCACCAGTTCTCGGGCGGGCAGCGGCAGCGAATCGCCATCGCAAGAGCGCTGGCCCTGAAGCCGTCGCTGGTCGTCTGTGATGAGGCTGTTTCCGCGCTTGATGTGTCCATCCAGGCGCAGGTTCTCAATCTTTTCCAGAAGCTGCGGCGAGAGCAAAACCTTGCCTACCTGTTCATCAGCCACAACCTGGCGGTGGTGGAATATCTGGCCGACCGGGTGGCGATCATGTATCTGGGCCGCATTGTGGAGCTGGCCAAAACAGAGACGCTTTTTAGCCAACCCAACCATCCCTACACAAAGGCACTCATTGCCGACGCGCCGCGCATGGATGCGAAGCCGCTGACGTACAGGCCCATTGCAGGCGAGATGCCGAGCCCGATGAACGTGCCCAGCGGCTGCGCGTTTCACCCCCGGTGTCCGCATGTCATGCCCATTTGCCGGGAAGTCCGGCCGGCCCTGGTCGAAGTCGCGCCGTCGCAAATCTCGGCCTGCCATCTGAATACCACCGCCTCAAAAGCCGCAGAGCCCTGACACCAGGGCGCCGTCTTGAGAGGGCGCCGGGAGGGCTGGCCCGCCGCGCATTCCCGAGGCATCATGGCGCCCATGTCCTCCACATCTGCATCACCCGCCCACCAGGGCCGCGTCTTCGGCTCGCCGTGGGCAGGCATTTACGCCACGCAGATGGAAAGCGCGCGCCACTTCGGCCGCCACTGGCATGCAGTGTATGGCGTCGGGCTGATGGAGCAGGGCGCGCAAAGCTCGGCCAGCGGGCGCGGCCCGGTCGATGCCTATGCCGGTGACGTGATCATGTGCAACCCTGGTGAAGTGCATGACGGCCGGCCGCTGGGCGGCCCTTCGCGCCGCTGGCGCATGGTCTATTTTGAGCCGGCGGCCATCGCCTCCGTGCTGGCAGATGCACCAGATACCGCGCGGGCCACCGGCGTTGAACTCACGCATCCCGTCACGCAGGACGCCCGCCTTCGCAGCGCGTTGCAACACCTGCTCGGCCGCCTGCAGCAATGGGATGCCGATGCGGTCCGCGGCCGCGCGGCGGCCTTGGCCTGTGAAGAGGCGCTGGTCCGCGCCTGTGCCTTGCTGCTGCACCGTCATGCCGTTTCACCTGTCACGCAATCGCAAGTCTCATCGTCCACCTCACCTTCTTCGCCTGAGCTGCTTCGCGCCCGCGACCACCTGGCCGCTGACTTGCTGGCCCCGCCCACGTTGACGGAGCTGGCGCGCACCGCAGGCCTCAGCAAGTTCCAGCTGCTGCGACGTTTTGAAAAAGCCTTTGGCCTCACGCCCCATGCCTGGCTGTTGCAGCAGCGTGCCGAGCATGCGCGCGGCCTGATCCGCGGCAGCGCCGGGCTCGCGCAGGTGGCCGCCGCCTGCGGCTTTGCCGACCAGAGCCACATGACGCGGCTGTTTGCCCGCCAGTTCGGCTTTACGCCGGGTGCGTGGCAGCAGGCCATGGGCAAAAGCACGACCAAAACCCCACTGCAATAACGTTCAAGACGGCGTGCGCGCGCAGCGGCATGCTGGCCGCTGTTTCACTTTTTAAAGAAGGCCGTCGCGCATGTTCTTCCGCCATTCCCCGGCCATCTGGGCCGACTATCCCGAGCTGGTGCCCGGCGTGCTGGCCGCTACGGGCATCACGGCCGATGCAGACGTCTCAGCCCAGGTCGCCCGCTTCAACGCCATCGCTGCCACCCGTCTGGCCACGAACGCTGAAGGCGAGCTGCCTGAGGTGCAGGCCTGGCGCCGTACCTTTTCAAAAATGGGCCTCAAGCCCACGCAGTACCGCTGCGCATCTGAATCACTGCTGCGCCGCTTCCGCAAGGAAGGTTCGCTGCCGCAGCTGCACCCGCTGGTTGATCTGTGCAACGCCGTGTCGATTGCGTTCGCCATTCCCGTCGCCGTGTTTGACGTGGCCCGGGTGGCGCAGCAGCTGGATGTGCGCTACGCCACCGGCGCTGAAAGTTACCAGGCCTTCAGCGGCGAAACAGAAAACCCCGAGCCGCATGAAGTCATCTTTGCCGACGCCGCCCAACCGCCCTCCGCCCATGCCCGCCGCTGGACGCACCGGCAAAGTGGCCTCTCGGCCGTCAGCGCCGCCACGCACAGCGTCCTCATCGTGGCCGAAGCCCTGCACGCTACGGCGGCCGACGATGTGCGCCGGCTCATCAGCACACTCGCCGCTGAGCTGGCCGCCGTCTGGCCGGTTGCGCCCGTCACCGCGGTGCTCAGCAGCACCGCGCCGCAGTTTGATTTTCCGGGTGGGTAAGGGTCGCGTGGCCTGATGGAAGTCTTTTCAGGCCATTTTGAGGCATCAAAAATGGCTGCAACCCAATAAGAACATGCGCAAGCAGCTATTAATTTAGGAGCAAAGCGCGGCCGCCCACGGCAACCAGCCGTGGCCTGCTTTGAATTTACTTCTCCGTGCCGGGAAAGTACGGCGCGCCCTGCATCGCCGTCAGCGGCAGGTAAAACGTTTTCACCGGCACCAGCGGCGCATTGCGCACCACCACCTTGCCCAAGGCTGCGGCGGCTTTGTCCTGGGCTTCTTCTTCGCTGCCTTCTTCGGCCGGGCGTTTGGCGCCGGGCACCAGCGCCGGCCTTATGCAGGCAGCGCGTATGCCTTCGAGGATTTCGCCCGGCAGCTCGTCGCGTTTGCCAAAGCGGCTGCCGTCTACATGCAGCACGTCGCCCTTCAGCGTGGCAGACAGGTTCAGCGGCGGGTTGCCAAACGACTGGTCGTAGCCCACGGCCAGCGTGTTCGCGTCGCCGCGCCGGTACTGCACCACGCGCAGCCGTTTGGGCTGGCGGTTGGCGTCCACCTCCACGTCGCCTATATAAAAGTAGCGCACCTGCGCCACCGGCAGCGGTGGCAGCTTGTAGCTGTCAGACCAGTTGTTCTGGTCTTCCTTGAACAGTGGGCGCATCGTGGTGGGCAGCGTGTCGTTGCCGGAAGTGGCAAACACGGCAGACGTTGCGTTGGAAAGCGAATAGCCATGAAAGTCAAACGCCACCGTCTCTTTCTGCTCAGGCACCTGCTTGCCAAAGGCGGGGAAGATCGCGCCGCTCTGCCGAACTTCCTGCAGGCGCACACCGTTGCCCTCCGCCTTCCAGCGACCGCCGGCCAGCATGTCGAGCGAGCCGCCCATGAA
>NZ_JBFUAZ010000220.1:0-6114 GCF_056406035.1 Polaromonas sp. P1_E1_2
GAAGAGGCCACCAGTGTCTTGCCGCGCAGCATGCCGTGCAGGTCGCACCAGGCAAAACGTACCAGCTCCAGGCCGCGCGCCTCGATGCGCCGCGTGGCATCGGCCAGCGCAGCCTGCCTTGCGGCGTCGTGCACTCCGCATTGCACCGCAAAGCTGCTCATGGTTGAGTGACGGTGCTGGGTGAGTCGGAGGTGGCCCCGGCGCCCAGCCACGGCGCACTCTCGCGTTTGGTGCGGGCGGTTTGCTGCCACCACGCGRCCCATTCACCGGCCGGCGCAATGCCGTCCACCGTATCGGGACCGGTGATCACCCTGGCCTGCGCAGGGTCGGCAATGCCGGGCGCCACACCGCCGTTTTGCACGGTCTCAATCGCCTTGAGCAGCACGCGCCGGTTGGCCATGATGACCTTGTCGGAGGTAGCCAGGTGTTCGCGTGTGCGGTCCTGGATTTCGCCCATGCTTTCCACGGCCCATTGGTCGTGCACATTGATGTCTTCTTCGCCCATGCCCAGGTAGGTGGTGCTCATCTGCTCTTCGGCGTTGAAGCCCCAGTTGTTGTGGCGGCCCGCTTTGGGGATGTAATCGGGCAGGGCAATGAACTGCTGGCGCTGCGCGCGCATGCTCTCGCGGTCCAGCGGGGCGCCAAAGCTGGTGAAGAAGGTGTACCAGTAGGTGTTCGTGTCGTCTACCGGCACATGCATCTGCGTGATGGTCATGGTTTCCGACAGCGGAATCACAAACGTGGCCGGGAAGATCGCGTTGGTCACGCGCACATGGGTGAGTTTGTCGGTCATGGCGCGCAGCGCGGTCAGCTGCATGCCCCAGGGCTTGCTTTCAAAGCTGATGTCGGGTTGGGCGAACTCGCGCATGATGCGCGTCATCGGCCACTGCTCGCCATCCTTCGTGCCGGCGCTGGCGCTGCGAAACTGCTTGCCGGCCGGGTTCTGGCCGATTTCATCGAGCGGATCGTCCTGCAAAAAGCGATGCAGGAAAGACGGGTGCGCCGGGTCGATGCCCACCTCGAAAGCCTGCAGCCAGTTGGCGTTCCACAAACCCTTGAAGGCAAAGCTGTGCGTGGACGGTGCGGTAAAACAGTCAAAAGCGGGGAAGGGCGGCGGTGTACTGCCTTCGTCGCCCAGCCAGGCAAACAGCACGCCGGCTTTTTCAATGACGGGATAGCTGCGCTGGCGTATGCGTTCGCACAACTTGCTGCCTGTGGGCTCTGCCGGGGTTTCCAGGCAGCGGCCGTCGGTGGCGAACTTCCAGCCGTGAAAAGGGCAACGCAGGCCGCCGCCTTGCGCGGCGCTTTCGCGGCGGCCAAACGACAGGTCGGCGCCGCGGTGTGCGCAGTCGCGGTCCAGCAGGCCCCATGCGCCGGAGGCGTCCTTGAACAGCACCAGATCCTGGCCGAACAGCTTCAAGGCCTTGACCGGGCGGATTTCCATGCGCGGGTCCAGCGCCGGATTGAACTCATCCACCAGTGCAGCGGGCTGCCAGTATTGGCGCAGCAGCTTGCCGCAGGGCGTGCCCGCGGTGATGCGGGTGAGCAGTTCGTTCTGTTCAGTGTTCATGGAGATCTCAAAACGGTATACCGAAATTAAAATTCAGTGTACATTCTCGGGCATGAACTTGCAAGAAGCCGTTTTGATGCAGTTGCGCGACCTGATCCTGCGTGGCGAGTTTGAGCCGGGCCAGCGCCTGGCCGAGCAGCAACTGGCCGAACGCCTGGGCGCCTCGCGCACACCGGTGCGGGCCGCGCTGGTCACGCTGGAGCAGGAAGGGTTGGTCGAGGCCAACGACACCGGCAAATACCTGGTGCGCCAGTTCACCCCGCGCGAAGTGGCCGATGCGATTGCAGTGCGTGGCCATCTGGAAGGCATGGGGGCGCGGCTGGTGGCTGAGCACGGCGTGTCACGCCAGCTGCAGCTCGATTTGCAGTCTTGCCTGGATGAAGGTGACCGCGCGCTAGCGGCCAACCCGCTGGGCTATGACAACTACGCGGCCTATGCGGCCATGAACGACCGCTTCCACGCGCTCATCCTGGAGGCCAGCGGCAACCGTGCACTGCAACGCGCGATCGAATTGAACGACAAGCTCCCCTTCGCGTCTGCCTCGGCCATGTTGCCCATGCAGTCCACGCTGGAGCAGGACCGGGACTGGATGCACTACGCGCACCGCCAGCACCACATGCTGTTTGCAGCGCTCAAGGCTGGGGAGGGCGCGCGTGCGCAGGCGCTGGCGGTGGAGCACACCGAGGTCGCGCAGATGAACATGCGCATGGCGCTGCAGCGGCGCGCCGAAACCGAAAGCCTGATGCCGGGCTTGCGCCTGGTCGTCGGTGGTTAAGCCGCAGGCGCTTTATTAGCGTTCGCCCAGCAGCAGCTTCAGGTCAATGGATTCGGCAACCGCCTTGTTGCCGGCATCACCCAGGTGCAGGTGGTCGCCCGAGTCATAGGCGGGCAGGATGCGCAGCGGGTTCTGCGGGTCGCGCACCACCGCATCGAAATCCAGCACTGCATCAAACTCGCCGCCACTGCGCATCCACGCATTGATGCGCTGTCGCACGACGTCTTTTGCGGGGCTGTAGTAATTGGCAATCGGCGAGCCCGGCATGGTCAGCGCGCCCTCAAAGGGTGTCAGCGTGGCGCCGACGATGCGCACGCCCCGGCTTCTGGCGCGCGCAATCAGCTGGCGGTAACCGGCTATCAGCGCGTCGGTCTGTATGGCGGGCTCCTTGGGTTCAAGGGTGCTGCCGGGCCAGCTGATGTCGTTGATGCCCATGAGCAGCACCACGCTGGTGACACCGGGCTGGTTCAGCACGTCRCGCTCRAASCGSGCCAGYGCATTCATGCCCATGTGGTTYTTGAGMACCCGYCCGCCCGAGATGCCGGCATTGAGGACAGCCACGTTGTCCCCGGCCAGGCGGCGCGCCAGGAAGTCCGGCCACCGCTGATCGGTGCCTGGAGTTGATGCCGCGCCGTCGGTGATGGAGTCGCCAAAGGCCACCACGCTGCGTGTGCCCGGTGCGGCCTCCACCAGCACGGCGCTGAGAAAGAGGCGGCTGTTCACCGTGGCATCTGCCTTGAGGACGCTCGCGTTCGCGGCATTGCCTGCAGCAATCTGCGCGGGCTGCAGGCCGTCCCAGTGGATGGTGGTGAGTGGTGTCGTTTGTGGGAAGTAGAGGCTGACCGACAGGCGGCTCAGCGGCGCGACCGGCATCTCGACCGGGTCACTCATCACGACAGCGCTTGCCGGTACGGCGACTGTCTGCTGGCCGCCAAAGGTCAATGCCTTGCCGGCTCCGTCAGTGGGCGCTATCTGGGCCGCGCCTATTTGCAAGGCCTGCGAGCCGTATTCGTTCGACAGCACAATGCGCACGCGTGAGCCGCCCACGCTGGCCCGGACGGTCTGGCGTACTGTCTGGTCGTGAAGCGTGGCGGGAAGGCCCAGCGGCAGCACAAAGTCATCGCGCCAGATCGGCTGGGGGCTGGCCGTCCAGCTTGGCGTCCATGCGTTGACATCGGCTGCCCGCGCCTGCGGCAAAACGCTGGCGGCCAGCAACGTGAATGAAAGAAGGACTTGACGCGCGCGCCGCTTTGGAATGAAAAATGTGTTCATGGTGTGGTTCTCTCAGCAGGTGACGGGGATGGCGCGCGGCTCGGCCTTGTCGCGCGACAGGCTGTACAACGTGACCGCGATGCCGGCCACCGTGATCAGCGCAGCCAGCCAGCTCAGGCCACCCAGGCCGAAGGAACTGCTGACGACCAAACCGCCCAGCCAGGCGCCCAGCGCATTGCCCACATTGAAGGCGCCGATGTTGAGGCTGGCCGCCAGGTTCTGGCCCGCGCCGTGCGCCTGCTGCAGCACGCGCATCTGCAGCGGCGCCACCGTGGCAAAAGAGGCCGCGCCCAGCAGCCCGACAAACACCACCGTGGCCACCGGCGAATGCAGCACAAAGCCCATCACGCCCAGCACCAGCGCCAGCGCGCCCAGCGTAAGCAGCAGCGACATCCGCAGCCCGTGGTCGGCCAGGCGCCCGCCCAGCAGGTTGCCCACAAAGAAGCCGCCGCCAAACACCAGCAGGATGGGCGACACTGCCGCCTCGCTGAAGCCGGTGATCTGCGTGAGGATAGGCTGGATATAAGTGAAGATCGCAAACAGGCCGGCGAAGCCGAGCACGGTCATCAACAAGCCCAGCAGAACCTGCGGGCGGGCCAGGCCGGCCAGTTCTTGCCGGATGGTCGAGGTACCGTTTTCAGCCGCGCTGCGCGGCACAAAAATGGCCAGCACCACAAAAGCCAGCAAGCCGATCAGCGTGACCACCCAGAAGGTAGAGCGCCAGCCGTAATGCAACCCCAGCCAGGCGCCAGCGGGCACGCCGAGCAGTGTGGCCAGCGACAGCCCGCTGAACATGATGGCAATGGCTGAGGCTTTTCGCTCGGGCGCGACCAGGCCGGTGGCCACGATGGAACCCACGCCAAAGAAGGTGCCATGCGCCATCGAGGTGATGATGCGGGCCGCCATCAGGCTGCCGTAGTCCGGCGCCAGCGCACAAGCCAGGTTGCCCAGCGTGAAGATGGCCATCAGCGCCAGCAACACGGTTTTGCGCGGCAGCTTGCGCGTGGCCAGCGTCAGCACCGGTGCACCCACCGCCACGCCCAGGGCGTAGCCGGAAATCAGCAGCCCGGCCGAGGCGATGGTGACGCCCAGGTCGGCGGAGACCTGCAACAGCAGGCCCATGATGACAAATTCTGTCGTGCCGATGCCGAAGGAGCCGGCGGTGAGGGCCAGAAGGCCTAAAGGAAGTGAAGGGAGTGATTTGCGCGCATCCATGAAAGTCGCCTAAAAAGAGGATGTGCTTAGTGTGGAGACGAAGTGCTATCTTGACTAGAATGTCATAAAGACAATCATTTGTGAATTCAATTCACAGTAATTCGCGAAAAATACCAGATCATGCCCCGCATAGACGTCAACCGCTCCGGCGAGATGGAGGCCTTTGTCCAGGTCGTGGACAAAGGCGGTTTTTCGGCCGCCGCCCGGCAGCTGTGCATGACCCCTTCGGCCGTCAGCAAGCTGGTGACCCGGCTGGAGGCRCGGCTGGGTACGCGGCTTGTCAACCGCACTACACGCAAGCTGCAGCTCACACCCGAAGGCACGACGTTTTACGAGCAGAGCACGCGCGTGCTGGCCGACATGGACGAGGCCGAGCGCGGCGCCGCGGCCGGCGCCATGCCGCGCGGGCGCGTCAGCATCAACGCCAGCATGCCCACCGCGCATTGCTTGCTGCTGCCGCTGGTGCCGGCCTTCCACGAGCGCTTTCCGGATATCTCGCTGGACATCACCTTGACTGATCGCGTAGTCGACCTGCTGGACGAGCGCACCGATGTGGCAATCCGCTGGGGCGCACTCGCGTCGTCCCAACTGGTGGCGCGGCGCCTGGGTGATACCGCGCAGGTGATTGTCGGCAGCCCTGATTACCTGGCGCGACACGGCACGCCGCGCACGCTGGAAGAGCTGGAGGCGCACCAGCGCCTGGCCCATACCTTCAAACRCAATATGCATTACTGGCCGGTGCGGGTAGACGGACAGATTCAGCAGTTGCCGATCACCGGCTATGCGCGTGCCAGCGACGGCGAGGCGCTGCGCCACCTGGTGCTGGCGGGCGCCGGGCTGGCCCGCATGTCGATGTTCCACGTCGGCCGCGACATTGACGCGGGCCGCCTGGTGCCGGTGGCTGAAAGCCTGAACCCGGGCGAGCGCGAACCCATCCATGCAGTATTTGTCGGCCGGG
This sequence comes from Polaromonas sp. P1_E1_2, assembly GCF_056406035.1. Lineage (NCBI taxonomy): Bacteria > Pseudomonadati > Pseudomonadota > Betaproteobacteria > Burkholderiales > Comamonadaceae > Polaromonas > Polaromonas sp. P1_E1_2. The sequence continues at coordinate 5,791 of NZ_JBFUAZ010000220.1, forward strand.
GCGGCCGCTTGCCGGCGCGCGTGCGCGTGCTGCTGGATTTTCTGGTTGAGCAGGTCACGCAGGAGGTTCTTGATGGTGGCGGGCTCGGGCATGACTACCAGCTRCATCAGCCCTGACGCCTGAATGCGCCCGCACACAAACAGTGCGTGTGTGCTAAGTACTACCCCCTACATAGGTTCCCTATGGTTGCAGCGAGATAACTTGCCTAGTATTGGTAACAAGTCGTAAGGCTGCGAGGCCACTCCGGCCATGGAGATTTCTATGCACCGCAATTCTGTTCACACCTTGGGTCTTTCCCTTTTGCTGTTGGCTTTGTCCCTGTCT
>NZ_JBFUAZ010000221.1:0-6104 GCF_056406035.1 Polaromonas sp. P1_E1_2
CGTTCCAGCGGTTCGATCGCACAGCGATCCAACACCAGATTACCGGCCTTGTCACGGCTCAACTCCACCAGCTTGACACTGGATGAGCTGATATCTAAACCCARCAAAGCGGGTTGTTGGCGGTTGAATAACGATCCCAGAGAGATCAAGGCGGTCCCCAAATGACGGCTAATATGTAGCCCTGCATACTTAAGAAATCACTTGAATAGTAGCAGTAAGCTCTTTGTGCAGTAAGGATTTTTCCTGTTTTGGACGTCTGGAACGTTGTCAAAAGCAGACGGTCGTATCGGACCAGGAGTTTGCAATGTTCCCTAAAACGTTGTCTGCAAACGTAAAAGTATGGCCCTTGCCCTGACACCCCGCACAACCCGCTTCCCGGGATTTTTATAATGGTGACGCGACTTTACGATTGTCTACATGCCCTCCACACCCACGTCTTCTGATTCAAACTCTGCCCCGGTCAAGCAAGGTCGCGCAAAGTCCCTTGTCCCCCGCTGGCTGGTCATGTTCTTTTTGTGGAGTGGTGGCCTGTTGCTGGCTGGTGTTGCCGCCGTCTTGCTGTTTGTGGCTGTGGCGCTGTCGGTTGCCTACCCCAACCTGCCGGATATCTCTGACTTGTCCGACTACCGGCCAAAGTTGCCATTGCGGGTTTACTCCGCCGATGGGGTGGTTATTGGAGAGTTCGGGGAAGAACGCCGCAGCCTCACCCCGATCAAGGACATCCCGCAGGTCATGAAGGACGCGGTGCTGGCCATTGAAGACGCCCGCTTTTTCTCACATGGCGGCGTGGATTACCTGGGCGTGATCCGGGCCGGCTTTGCCAATGTGGGCCGGGCCAAGAGCCAGGGCGCCTCCACCATCACCATGCAGGTGGCCCGCAATGTCTATCTGTCAGCCGAGAAAAGCTATACCCGCAAGATCTATGAAATCCTGCTGACCTTCAAGCTGGAGCACCTGCTGACCAAGGACCAGATCCTTGAGATCTATATGAACCAGATTTTTCTGGGAAACCGGGCTTATGGCTTTGCCGCGGCCTCAGAGGCCTATTTCGGCAAGCCCCTGAAGAACATCTCCATCTCCGAGGCGGCCATGCTGGCGGGCCTGCCCAAGGCACCTTCGGCCTACAACCCCATCATCAATCCCAAGCGAGCCCGGGCCCGGCAGCTCTACATCATCGAGCGCATGGAAGAAAACGGCTTCATTACCGCCGAAYAGGCCAAGGCCGCAAAAGAAGAAGAACTCAAGGTCAGGACCGGGCCCGATGCAGGCCGGGTACACGCGGAATACGTCGCTGAAACCGTGCGCCAGCTGGTTTACAACCAGTACGGGGACGAAACCTACACCCGCGGGCTGAATGTCTATACCACCCTGCGTGCCACCGACCAGACCGTCGCCTACAAAGCCTTGCGCAAGGGCATCATGGATTATGAGCGCCGGCAAATTTACCGGGGCCCCGAGAAGTTCATCGATCTGCCGGCCAATGCACRGGAAACGGAAGATGCGATTGACGACGCACTGACCGACAACCCCGACAACGGAGATGTGATGTCGGCCATCGTGCTGGAAGCCAATCCCAAACGAATTCTGGCCATGCGCCAGAACAGCGAAACGGTTGAAATTACCGGCGACGGCCTGAAACCCGCCCAATCCGGGCTGACTGACAAGGCCGGGCCCAACATCAAGATTCGCCGCGGCGCCTTAATCCGCGTGGCGAAAACACCGAAAAACACCTGGGAAATTACCCAGCTGCCTGAGGTGGAAGGCGCTTTTGTGGCCCTTGATCCGCGCGACGGTTCCATCCGGGCACTGGTGGGCGGGTTCGATTTCGAAAAAAACAAGTTCAACCATGTGACCCAGGCATGGCGCCAGCCGGGTTCCAGCTTCAAGCCCTTTATTTACTCCGCCGCCCTCGAGAAGGGCTTTACCCCAGCGACCGTGGTGAATGACGCCCCGCTGTTTTTCGACGCGGGCGTCACTGGCGGCCAGCCTTGGGAGCCCAAAAACTACGACGGCACTTTCGACGGTCCCATGAGTCTGCGGACCGGCCTGAAGAAATCCAAGAACATGATTTCCATCCGCATACTGCAGGCTATCGGCGCCCCGTATGCGCAGGACTGGATCACCCACTTTGGCTTTGAGGCCGAAAAACATCCCGCCTACCTGACAATGGCGCTGGGCGCCGGATCGGTCACCCCGATACAAATGGCCACCGCTTATTCGGTATTTGCCAACGGCGGTTTCCGCGTCAATCCCTACCTGGTCACCAAAATCACCGACCAGCGCGGCAAAGTCCTGCTGGAAAGCAAGCCCCCCGTGCTGGACGAATCAGCCCGGGCCATCGATGCGCGCAATGCGTTCATCATGGACAGCCTGCTGCAGGAAGTCGCACGCTCAGGTACGGCGGCCAAAGCGCAAGCCACGCTCAAACGCCCCGACCTTTTCGGCAAGACCGGTACCACCAATGACTCGATCGACACCTGGTTCGTGGGGTTCCAGCCTACGCTGACAGCGGCGGTCTGGATGGGTTACGACACGCCGAAAAAACTCGGCGACCGTGAAACCGGTGGCGGCCTGAGCCTGCCCATCTGGATCAACTTCATGGAATACGCACTCAAGGGCGTGCCGGTCACCGAATACCCACCGCCCGAAGGTGTCGTCAACGTTGGCGGGGAGTGGTATTACAGCGAATATGCCAAAGGTTCCGGAGTCAGCACAGTCGGTATACAACAGGACCCGGCAGCCGCCGGCACCCCGGCTACGCCAGGGGCGATCCAGGTGCTGCCGCCTTCAGACGAGAAAAAGCGCATCCTGGATCTGTTCAAGAACTGAGATGAAACGCATCAAAAAAGGGCTCCACGGAGCCCTTTTTTGTTTCAACGCCCATCACCGCACACCTGCAAGCTTCGGCTGCTACGCTTTATTTGCTTCCACGGGGGCCGCGAACACCAACGTCTGGCCGGCCTGCTCACTGGCATAGCGAGACAAATTGGCAAAAAACTCGCTCGAGTCCTTGGTATCAGCCCATTGCCCGCCACTGAATTTATAGTGGAACCCGCCGGCCTTGGCCGCCATCCATATTTCCTGCAAAGGCTTCTGGAGGTTGATGATGATCTGGCTGCGGTTGGAGAAAGTCAGCGTGACCATGCCGCCGGTGCGCTGGTTATCAATGTCCGCGTCGGTCTCATCATTGATACGGTCACAGGCGGTTTCAACGGCCCTGAGTGCACTCTCGGCCAGATCCTGGTATTCAAGGTCCGTCATTACAATCCCATCATGGTTTCTTCAGCTCAAATTTTAGGCCGCATCCGCCCTTCGGCCTCCCGCTATGGCCTTGCTGCAATTGTGGTCGGCGCGGCCTTGCTGGGCGGTTGCGGACAAAAAGGCGCACTTTACCTGCCAGTTCCCCCGAAGGTGCCGGCCACGGCCACCACAGCGCCGCCGGCTGCCGCGCCTGCAACGCCGGCGTCAGCCGCTCGCTGACCAGCAACCTGGCCGATTCATTGAAGATTCAGGCCATCCGGTGGCTGGGCCTTCAATCTAAAGGCGCCCGGCCGTTCATGCCGTCAATCGATCATGGCGCGCAAGCCCTGCGCTCCTTAAGATAGTTGCCAATAACTCCAACCGCTTCAAAGCCCATTCTTCATGACCCGCCAACCTCTCCCCGGCCACCCCCATTTTGCTTACCGCGATACCGAGCTGTTTGTTGAAAATGTCCGGCTTGGCGATCTGGCCGCGGCACACGGCACGCCGCTGTTTGTGTATTCCAAGGCAGCCATGCTTTCGGCGCTGGCGGCTTACCAGCGTGGCTTTTCAGGGCGCAACGCGCAAATTTGCTATGCCATGAAGGCCAATTCGTCACTCGGCATCCTGCAGGCATTTGCCCGGGCGGGTTGCGGCTTTGACATCGTTTCGGGCGGAGAACTCACCCGCGTACTGGCCGCTGGTGGCGAGGCCCGGAAGATCATTTTTTCAGGCGTAGGCAAAACCTGCAGCGAAATGCGCCAGGCCCTGAGCGCCGGCATCGGCTGCTTCAATGTCGAAAGCGAAGCCGAGCTGGATGTGCTGTCCGGGGTAGCTCTCGCCATGGACATGCGTGCGCCCGTCAGCATTCGCGTCAATCCCGATGTCGACCCCAAGACGCACCCCTACATTTCCACGGGCCTGAAAGACAACAAGTTCGGCGTGGCACACCAAGACGCGCTGCGCATCTACCGGCACGCGGCTTCGCTGAAAGGCTTGCAGGTCGTCGGCATCGACTGCCACATCGGCTCGCAAATCACCGACACCACACCGTACCTTGACGCCATGGACCGGGTGCTCGACCTGGTGGCAGCCATTGAAGCCGCGGGCATCCCGCTGGAACATATCGATTTCGGCGGTGGCCTGGGCATCAACTACAACAACGACACCCCGCCCGAAGCCGACGCACTCTGGCAGCAGTTGCTCGCGAAGATCGACGCGCGCGGCTACGGCAGTAAAAAATTGATGATCGAGCCGGGCCGCTCACTGGTCGGCAACGCAGGGGTTTGCCTGACGGAAGTGCTCTACGTCAAGCCGGGCGAGCACAAGAACTTCTGCATCGTCGATGCGGCGATGAACGACCTGCCACGTCCTGCGATGTACCAGGCTTTCCACGCCATCGTCCCCGTATTGGCCGAAGGCAAGACCGCCGAAGCGACGTATGACGTCGTGGGCCCGGTCTGCGAGAGCGGCGACTGGATAGGCCGCGACCGCGTGTTGTCTGTCGCGGCGGGTGACCAGTTGGCTGTGATGTCGGCAGGTGCGTATTGCATGAGCATGGCCAGCAACTACAACACACGTGGCCGGGCCGCTGAACTGCTGGTTGACGGTGTCGAAGTGCACCTCATACGCCGGCGGGAAACCGCTGAAGACCAGATGCGGCAGGAACAGCTGGTAGCGGGCTAATCCGGAACCACGCCCGGGGCAAGCGCGCGCCTCATCGGATCAGTGTCGATCAGCGCACATCGCTATCATTATGATAGCTGGTTGCGCACGTCGTATATGGGTTTCAGCCTCTTTTTCCTCAAGAACTGCTGCACACGCCAGCCGAGCAGTACGGCGATGATCGCAGCGTAAACGAACACTTCGGCAAAATTGTTCTTGCCGGCGCGCATCCAGAAAAAATGCAGCAGCCCCAGCCCGGCGATCATGTAGACCAGCTTGTGCAGCCACTGCCAGCGTTTGGCACCCATGGCTTTGATGGCCGCATTGAAGGACGTTGCCGCCAGGGGCGTCAGTAACACAAAGGCCGAAAACCCCACGAGGATGAAAGGCCGCTTGGCAATGTCTTTGGCAATATCGGCAAAGTCAAAGCCCATGTCGAACCAGCTGTAGCTCAGCAGGTGGACGACGACATAAAAATACGCGAACAGCCCCAGCATGCGCCGAAAGCGCGCCAGTGCAGGCGTGCTGGTGATGACCCGAAGCGGCGTGACCGTCAGGACGATGCAGATAAAGCGTAACGTCCAGTCGCCGGTGGCGCGTATCAACGCCTCGGCCGGGTTGGCGCCCAGCTGGTTGGTGAAGGCGCCGTAGAACAGCCAGACAAAGGGCAGCAGACAGACGAGGAACAGCACCGGTTTGGCGGCAGGGTGCAGCAACCATTTTTGCGCTGTCGACATCACAGCAATCCACCGCCGGGTCGACCTACATCGAAACACAGCGCAGCGTGCGTCCCAACCCAGCAGGGGCCGCGGAACCGGCTTTGCCGGGCCGCAGGCGCAGCGGCCCCCTCGGGGGGCAGCGCAGTACGCGAAGCGACAAGCGTGGGGGCCATATCTTTTAGAAGTTCTTCTTGAGGTCCATGCCCGCGTAGAGCTGGCCCACTTGCGCTTCATAGCCATTGAACATCAGCGTTTTGCGCTTCTTGGCAAAGAGGCCGTCTTCACCGATACGCCGTTCGGTGGCCTGGCTCCAGCGAGGGTGGTCGACGTCCGGGTTCACATTGGAATAAAAGCCGTATTCCTGCGCCGCGGCCTTGTTCCAGGCGGTGCGCGGCTCCTTGTCGGTAAAGCGGATCTTGACGATGCTCTTGCCGCTCTTGAAGCCGTACTTCCAGGGCAGCACCATGCGCACCGGTGCGC
>NZ_JBFUAZ010000222.1:0-6103 GCF_056406035.1 Polaromonas sp. P1_E1_2
AACAGCAGCTGTGCTGGCCCAGCCCAGCTTCGACGAAGGCTTTATGTACGTGATGTTCAAACTGCACGTTGACCTCTTTGCCGGACTCGCGGGCAAGCTCTTTCTGGGCTTCATGGGGCTCTTGCTGCTGGTGGCAATTGTCTCGGGTGTGGTGCTGTATGCGCCCTTCATGCGCAAGCTGGACTTCGGCACGGTGCGGCAGACCCGCCCGCGCGCCCGCTGGCTGGACCTGCACAACCTGCTGGGCATCGTGACGCTGGTGTGGGCCTTCACCGTGGGCGCCACGGGCATGATCAACACCTGGGCCGACCTGTTGATCAAGTACTGGCAGTACGACCAGTTGAGTTCGCTGCTGGCGCCTTACCAAGGGCAAAAACCGCCGGCACGCCTGGCCTCGGTGCAGCAGGCAGCTTCATCAGCGACCGCGCTGGCGCCTGAAATGAAGATGGCCTTTATCGCTTTTCCGGGTACGTCGTTTTCAAGCCCGCACCACTACACGGTGTTCCTGCGCGGCAATGAGCCCTTCAACTCGCGGCTGCTCAAGCCCGTGCTGGTGGACGCAGGCACCAACAAACTCACAGCCAGCCCGCCGCTTCCCTGGTACCTGACCGCGCTGCTCGTATCGCAGCCGCTGCACTTCGGCGACTACGGCGGCATGCCGATGCAAATCCTCTGGGCCCTGCTGGACATCGCGACCATCATCGTGCTGGGCAGCGGCCTTTACCTGTGGCTTGGACGGCGCAATCCGGCCAAAGCCGCGAAGCCGGAAAAAACAGCACCGGCAGGGCAAGCACCAGCGCCGCATGCCGCACGCCATGAAACGACTGGCGGTGCCGCGTGAGCGCAAAGGCCGATCCCGCGAAGGGCTCCGCTTTCTGGCGCCTGTGGCGCTGGCCCCTCGTGCTGGGCATGCTCAGCACCACCGGCCTGCTGACCGCGCTGGTGTCTGACGGCTGGGGCGACTGGTGGTGCTGGCTGGGGTTGGGCGTGCCCGTGGCTGTGATGGCCTGGTTCTCGTGGGTGCCCGGAGGGCCGCGCAAACGCTGAATGGGCGGGTGATTGGTTTTTTTGTTCTGGCGCGATATGTACAGTTAATCTGGCAGCACTTTGAAGCGAAGCACAAGAACACCAAAATTTCATGCTAAAAGTGCCAGAAACCCTTATAAAACGGGCGCAAGCAGCTCCTGATTTAATAGCAATCCAAAAGAACCCTCACTGGCCACGCTTGCCCAGGTGCGGCTGCCTGGCGCTTGAGTTCTGTCACCGCTCGAAGTGCGATGGTGGTGTGCCTGACCTTGGCGCCGGTGTGGCGTCTATAGCCATCACCGGCGGCAGGCCCGCCCAGGCTATAAAATTCAGGCTTGCTCACGCACGATCTGAGGGCGCGACCTGAAGGGATGCGTGGTGAGTCCCTTGCATCACCCAAAGCCCTTTCTCGTCCCCCATTTCTTTCCTCTTCTCTTCTTTTTCTCTCATGAGCGCCTTCAACACAGAACGCATTATTTCCGTCCACCACTGGACCGACTCACTATTTAGCTTCACCGCCACGCGCGATTCGGGCTTTCGCTTCGTCAACGGCCAGTTCACCATGATCGGCCTGCCCGTGGACGGCAAACCGCTGCTGCGCGCCTACAGTGTGGCCAGCGCCAACCATGAAGACCAGCTGGAGTTTTTCAGCATCAAGGTGCCGGACGGCCCGCTGACTTCGCGRCTGCAGCACTTGAAGCCGGGCGACGACATTCTGGTCGGCCGCAAGCCCACCGGCACGCTGTTGTTGCAAAACCTGCTGCCCGGCGGCACGCTGTGGCTGCTGGCCACCGGCACCGGTCTGGCGCCCTTTCTCTCTCTGATCAAGGATCCCGACACTTACGAGCGGTTTGAGCGCGTGGTGGTGGTGCACGGTTGCCGTACCAGCGCCGAGCTCGCCTACCGTGAGCTGATCGAGCACGAGCTGCACGAGCATGAGTTCCTGGGCGAGCTGGTGCGCGGACGCCTGATGTATTACCCCACCGTGACGCGCGAGCGCTTTCGCAACGAAGGCCGCATCACCGAGCTCATGCAGTCAGGCAAGCTGTATAGCGACCTGGGCTTGCCGGCGATCTCTATCGGGAACGACCGCCTGATGCTGTGCGGCAGCCCCGACATGCTGCGCGACATCAAGGCCATGCTGGAAGAGCGCGGCTTTGAGGAAGGCAACATGCAGCGAGCCGGCCACTTCGTGGTGGAACGCGCATTTGCCGAGCGCTGACTGACAACGGGAAACGTTTGCAATGCGAACGTTTCTCACAATCAAACGCAACCAGACCGCCCGCGCAGGGGAATGCTTGAGTTACGGCGTGCGGCCAGTGACAATGGGCGATCCGCACTACACAACGATAAGGAATTTCCATGAAAGGCGACGCAAAAGTCATCGCTCACCTGCAGGCGCAGCTGAAGAACGAGCTGACGGCCATCAACCAGTACTTTTTGCACTACCGCATGTACAAGCACTGGGGCCTGGACAAGCTGGCCAAGAAGGAATACGAAGAGTCCATCGGCGAAATGAAGCACGCCGACAAGTTGATGGACCGCATCTTCATGCTCGATGGCCTGCCCAACCTGCAGGACCTGGGCAAGCTGATGATCGGCGAGGATGTTCCAGAAGCCCTGAACTGCGACCTGAAAGCCGAAACCGGTGCACAGGCCACGATCAAGGATGGCATTGCCCACTGCGAAAGCGTACGCGACTATGTCTCGCGCGACCTGCTGCAGGAGATCCTCGATGACACCGAAGAGCACATCGACTTCCTGGAAACACAGATTGAACTGCTTGGCAAGGTTGGCCTGCAAAACTACCTGCAAAGCCAGATGGGCGAGCTGAGCTGAATGTGGTCTTGAAATAGCCCGGTGACATACCTGGCACAAAACAGACGGGGCACAGGCCCCGTTTTTTTGTTTGCGCCAACGCTGACCGCTCCTGGTTTTCAAAGCCCTTTTTGTCGCCCCCTAAATTTGGCCTTTTTGCCACACAACCACCGTTTTCGTCCCTATTCCCGCAACATTCAGACACATCAGATTACGAATCATTATCATTTGATATACACTTCGAGCGAACTTTACGAGCCAGCCAACTCGCGCCCCTGGGCATTCCGAGCCAGCCAAGCTTTTTCCTGAACCCGGTCCACCGCCTGCAAGGCAGGACCCTGCTTGGAGGCCATCTTGGCATACCCTTCCGCTCGCGCCGCACGCCCTGCGCGCAACAAAAAAAACCGCACCATGGGCGCCGACAACTTCACGCCGTTTGCCGGCCCGGTTGCCAATCCTGCCGCATCTTCCGACAAAACACTGCTCCCGCTTGGCGCGCTCATGCTGGCTGTTTCGGTGTCGGGCTGGGCCCAGAGCATCACCCCGACGCCCAGCACCGGCACCACGACCGCTACGTCGTCCACCTCTGCAACACCTGTTGAAGGCAGAAGCCTGGCCCCCGTCACGGTGACAGGCACACGCGATCGCGCCAGCCAGACCTACCAGAGCGGCATTACCAGTGTCGGCAAGATGCCCGTGCCGGCCAAGGACGTTCCCCAGTCGCTGACGGTCGTCAACGAAAAGCTGATGCATGACCAGGGCAAGGACAGCTTCAAGAGCGCACTCGAAAACGTCGTCGGCATCACCTTTGAAGCCGGCGAAGGCGGCCGGGTCGGCGACAACATCCGCATTCGCGGCTTCAGCGCGGCGGGCGACATCTACACCGACGGCATGCGCGACATTGCGCAGTACAACCGCGACAACTTCAACACCGAGCGCGTGGAAGTGCTTCGCGGCGCGGCCTCCATGCTGTTTGGCCGCGGTTCCACCGGCGGCGTGATCAACCAGGTCAGCAAGCAAGCCCGCCTGATCACCGAGCACGAAGTGAACGCCACCGTCGGCACCAAAGGCTATCAGCGCTACCAGGGCGACTTCAATTTCAAACTCGACGACGACGCAGCTTTGCGCATCAACGCCATGGCCACCGATGGCGATGGCCGCGGCGAAAATGCCAGCGCCTCCACCCATCGCCGCGGCCTGGCCCTGGACTACCGCTTCGGCATCGGCACAGCGAACGAATTTGAAATCAGCTACTACCACCTGCACTACAACGACAAGCCCGACTGGGGCTTTGCGTGGTTTAACAGCCGCCCTGCACCAGGCACCGACAAATATTGGTATGGCCTCAACACCGACTTCCAGAACGACAAGGCCGACGCTGTCACACTGAGCCATACCCACCGATGGACCGACGGCAGCAGCCTGAAAACCACGGTGCGCGACGGCTACTACTCACGCACGCTTCGCGCCACGCAGGCCAGCTTTGCCGCCGGCACAACCCTGGCCAACCTGAACGCCAACACGGTGGTGAGCCGCGGCGCCACCAGCGCCGGCAATGCCAAGGCGGGCAACGAACACCACACATTCCTGCAAACCGACTACCTCACGACCACTCAGTGGTTTGGCCGCAAGAACAGCCTGCTGATCGGCGCCGAGTACGCCGTGGAAAATTCTGACCGCCTCAGCTACCCCCTCCTGACGGGGGCCAAGCCGACCACCACTGTGGGCAATCCCATCAGCACCGGCATCGGGGGCAATTACACGCAGAGGCTGGAAACGGCATTCAAGGCCACTACGCTGGGCCTGTACATGCAGGACACGATTGACCTCACGCAGTACTGGAAACTGGTTGCCGGCCTGCGCGTGGACAACTTCAAGGCCGACTACCAACGGCCCACCGGCATACCACCCAACAACGGGACGCTCGCCAGATCCGACAGCCTGCTGAGCAAACGGCTGGGCGTGATATATCAGCCGACCGATGAGGTCAGCTACTACGCCGCCTATGGCACGTCGTTCAATACCTCCGGCGACCTGTATCAGTTCGACCCKAACTCTGCCAACACGCCGCCCGAGAGCAGCCGCAACATGGAAATTGGCGCCAAGTGGGAGCTCTACGGCGGTGACCTGTCACTGCGCGCAGCCCTGGCCCGCACAGAGAAGTACAACGAGCGCAACACCGACATCGACACGAGCACCAACTCTTACCTGTTGTCCGGCAAGCGGCACACCGATGCGCTGGAATTTGAGGTCGCCGGCCGCATCACGCCCCAGTGGGATGTCTTTGCGGGCATCGGTTTCCTGACGGCGAGAATCGACAAGACCGGCGCCACCGCCGAGATCGGACAAAACCCGGGGCTGAGCCCAAGCCGCCAGGCCAACCTGTTCACCACCTACCGCATCGGCGACAAGTGGCGTATCGGCGGCGGCTTCACCGCCGTCAGCACCAACAAGCCGGCCAATGCCGTCACGGCCACCAACCGGGTGCCGGGCTACGTGAAGGCCGACGCGCTGGTGGAATACCGCATCAATGAAAAAAACACCGTCAAGCTGAACATCGACAACCTGTTTGACAAGGTGTACTACAACACGTTGTACCGCGGCTTTGTGGCGCCCGGCGACGCACGCAGCGTGCGCGTAACGCTCACCAGCAAGTTCTGATTCAAAAGAACGTTTTCAAGGTTGGGCACCTGGGGGATACTCCGGGTGCCCATTTTTTTTCAGTCGCCTTTCGGGAAGCCCCACCATGCTGCTTCGCATTCAACAAGCCCTCAAGCCGGACGAACTCGCGCAGGTCCGCCAGCTGATCCTGGGCGCCGATTGGGCCGACGGCCGCATCACCGCCGGCAGCCAGAGCGGCACCGTCAAGAACAACCTGCAGCTGCCAGAAGAGCTGCCCGCCGCCCAGCAGGCGCGCCACATCGTGTCGGTGGCGCTGGCCCGTAATCCGATGTTCGTGACCGGGGCGCTGCCCAAATCGGTCTATCCGCCCCTCTTTAACCGCTACGGCGGCGACGCCAACAACTTCGGCAACCACATTGACAACGCGGTACGCACGCATGCCGCCACAGCACGGCACGTGCGCACCGATATTTCCTGCACACTGTTCCTGAGCGATCCGGCCAGCTATGACGGCGGCGAACTGGTCGTGCAAGACACCTACGGCGAGCAACGCATCAAGTTCGAGGCGGGCGACCTGGTCATGTACCCGGGCACATCGGTGCACCGCGTGGAGCCTGTCACGCGCGGTGAACGGCTG
>NZ_JBFUAZ010000223.1:0-6061 GCF_056406035.1 Polaromonas sp. P1_E1_2
GTCACGGCTGCCCACCCATGCCCTGACCTGCCCGTTGGTGGGGTCCAGCGCCATGAAGCCCGCCTGCAATCGCGTCTTGTCGTCTTTCAGGTTTTGCATGAACTCCGCGTCCGCCAGCAGCGCCTTGGTGGCCTGGTCGTCGGCCTGCCCCTTGGTGCGCAGGGCCTTGTATTCGGCGGTGTCGCGTATGAAGGCAAGGGCCAATTCACGCGGCGCGCCGCTCTTGGCCTTCCAGCCCGAGTTAAAGCGCCAGTCACCGGCCACCGTCTTTTGCAAGCGGTCTACCTGCACCGCCAGGGCCCTGTTGGCCATGTCCTGCAGGCGTGAATCAATGGTGCTGCGCAGCACCAGGCCGTCGGCATAAATGTTGTAGTCGTTGCGGTCGGCCCATTCAATCAGCCAGCGGCGCAGCTGCTGCGCCAGGTGCGGCGCCGAGCCCAGTTCTTCGTCCTGGCGCTCAAAGTCGATGCGCAGCGGCTTCTTTTTCAGCGCCTCCAGCTGGGCTACGGGCAGCTTCTCATGCTTGACCATCTGCGCCAGCACCGTGTTGCGGCGCTGCATGGCGCGCTCGGGGTTGGTCACCGGGTTGTAGTAGGCCGTGCCCTTGAGCATGCCCACCAGCGTGGCGCTTTGCAGCACGTCCAGCTCGTTGGCGGATTTGTCGAAATAGGTGCGCGCCGCCATTTCAATGCCGTAGGCGTTGTACAAAAAGGGCACTGTGTTGAGGTAGCTCTCCAGGATTTCGTCCTTGGAATAAACCGCCTCTATCTTGAAAGCCGTGATGGCCTCCTTCAGCTTGCGCGTGATCGACAACGAACGGCCGATCTCTTCCGGGTAGAGGTTGCGCGCCAGCTGCTGCGTGATGGTGGAGCCGCCCTGCGTCTTGCCGGCGGCCGTGTGCAGCACGGCCGACACCGTGCGCTTGATGTCCAGGCCGTGGTGGTCGTAGAAGCGGTGGTCTTCTGTGGCGACCAGCGCATCGACCACGCTGGGCGAAATGTCTTCGAGCTTCACCCAGTCGCGGTTGGCCCGCTTGAACACCGCCAGCACCTGGCCGTCAGACGACATCACCACCGAGGGCTTGGCAGTCTTGGCTTTCAGCAGGTCGTTGATGCTGGGCGTGAACGGAATCAGGATCAGCACATACAGCAGCACCAGCACCGGAATGGCCGCCAGTGTCAGCAGCACGCCGCGTTTGGTGGGGTGGCGCAAGCGGTCAGGAATGGTGGCCGCAAAGTCGCGAAGTTGGGTCAGGAGCTGTTTCATCATTGCCTGCAAGTCTAAATGGGAGGCGTAAACGGGCCTGTAGGACTGCGGCGCTGCGGAAAACGCACGCCGTGGGAAAACGCCGCCTCGGCGGCTTGCAGGAGGGCTTTTTCAGGTACCAAATCGGCCTCAAGACCAATTAGAACGGGCGCGAGCAGCTACTGTTTTAATAGCGGCTTGCAGGGCAGTTTTGGTGGAATTTTGGGTCTGTTTTGCCTCTTTTTTGCCTGTTTTCAGCCGTTGTGGGCCCTGCGGGCGCTTTTGGGGCCAATTTCGTTGCCCACAGTGCCATTTTTATGCATCAAATCGGCCTTGAGCCCAATAGGTACGGGCGCGAGCAGCTACTGTATTGATAGCAATTTCAGCCTGCCCGCCATTTCGCCGCACGGAACTGAACCGGCACAGCGTCATCCAATCTTTCGCACCAGGGGCGTCGTCATCCGTAAGAAACGCCGCACCACGCCGACCAACCCTCATGCCGCCTGTTCACGGCAAGCCATACAACAACCAACCGAAAGAGGCCAACGCATGATGACCCGCAGAAACTCCCTGCTCAAACTGGGCGCCCTCTCCGCCGCCATGGCCGCCGGCCTGCGCGGGCTGCTGGCGTCCGCACCCGCCCACGCGGCCGAGCGCGCTTATGAAGTCACCCGCACTGAAGCCGAATGGCAAAAGCTGCTGCGGCCCGACCAGTACCGCGTGCTGCGCAAGGCCGGCACTGAAACGCCCTTCACCAGCCCGCTGAATAAAGAAAAGCGCGCCGGCGTTTTCAGCTGCGCCGGTTGCGACCTGCCGCTGTTTTCATCCGCCACCAAATTCGACAGCGGCACCGGCTGGCCCAGCTTCTGGCAGGCGATGAACAACGCCGTGGTCGAAGAAACCGACACCACCCTTTTCATGAAACGCACCGAAGTGCTGTGCCGCCGCTGCGGCGGCCACCTCGGCCATGTGTTTGACGACGGCCCCAAACCCACTGGCCTGCGCTATTGCATGAACGGCGTGGCCCTTAACTTCAAGGCAGCATAAAAATGAACAAATACCTTTTCACCCTGGGCGCTGTGGCATTGGCCGCGTGGGCATTCATTGGCAGTGGCATGGGCACCAACGCCCGCGCCGCGGAAGAAAAAGCCGTGAAGCTGCCCGCCCCCACGGTTGACGCCACGGCCACCGCGCAGGCGGGCACCGCCACCGCCGTGTTTGCCGGCGGCTGCTTCTGGGGCGTGCAGGCCGTGTTTCAGCACACCGACGGCGTGCTCAACGCCGTCTCGGGCTATTCAGGCGGCGACAAAGCCACTGCCACCTATGAGCAGATCGGCTCGGGCCGCACCGGCCACGCCGAGGCCGTGCAAATCACCTACGACCCGAAAAAAATCAGCTACGGCAAGCTGCTGCAGATTTACTTTTCTGTGGCGCACGACCCCACCACACTCAACCGCCAGGGCCCCGACAGCGGCACGCAATACCGCTCAGCCGTGTTCTACAAAGACGCCGAACAAAAGAAGGTCACCGAAAGCTACATCGCCCAGCTCGACGCCGCCAAGGCCTTTCCGAACAGGATCGTCACGCAGCTGACGCCGCTGGCCGCCTTCTACCCCGCCGAGGCCTACCACCAGGACTACGCCACCCTGCACCCGAACCAGCCCTACATCGCAAGGTTTGACCTGCCCAAGATTGCCAACCTGAAGACCGTGATGCCCGAGGTCTACCGCGAAAAGCCCGTGCTGGTGTCGCAGGCCGGCAAGTAAGGCGGGAGCCCGGTTCGGCGGGAACATAGGTAGCGCAGGGCGTAGGCCATACCCCCGACTTGGCGCCAATGCGCGCCCATTCACCGACTTTCCCCGGCTGAAACCCATCAAGTCGGCAATGGCCTACAAACATGGTGGCCCGGGCGCGCTAATGTGGTCTTTTACCTTAGCAGGCAAGGAGTGAACCACCATGGCTAATACCGATAGACCCCAATCGCATGCAGGCGAACAGCCTGAGCGCATCAACCTGAATGACAAAGCCACCACTGCGGAGTGGCTCAAGAAGCTGGACATCACACAGGAACAGCTGCGCGAAGCCGTAGCCGCAGTGGGCGACAAGGCCACCAACGTAGAGATGCACCTCAAGGGCGCCCGCAGCACCACCAATGCAGACCGCGTGCACGAGTTGAGTACAGACAAGTGAGCTTGATGGCGGCGCGCATTGCCGCCAAAATGCCAGAGACACACCCCTTCACCGTGTTCAGCGCATGCCCATCATGTGCAGGAGGTATTTGCCATGGCATTGCAGACGCCCGCTCATCAGTTTTCTTCTTCGTCTTCGCTTCACCCCTCTCCGCCATCTGACTCAATACAGAGTGAGCCAACGCAGATCAACCGGCGCACCGCGCTGGCGGCATTGCCTGGCTTGGCGGGCCTCGCCGGCCTGGGCCTGCCGGGTATCACGCATGCGCAAACACCCGGGACTGTACGCCTGCAATCGTGGCCGCTCAACGCCCGCACCTTCACCGGCATTCACGACATCGCACCCGCACCCGACGGCGGCGTGTGGTTCTCGGCCCAGCGCAGCGGCCACCTCGGCTGGTTTGACCCACGCACCGGCAAATCAGACCTGGTGGCTTTGGGCAATGGCTCGTCACCCCACGGCGTGATTGCCGGGCCTGATGGCGCAGCCTGGCTGACCGATGGCGGGCAAAACGCGATTGCCCGCGTGGCCTGGCCTTCGCGCGAAGTGAAAGTCTTCCCCCTGCCCGCCGGCACACCGTATGCCAACCTCAACACCTGCGCCTTCGACGGCGACGGCAACCTCTGGTTCACCGGGCAAAGCGGCTACGTCGGCAAGGTAGAGGTGCGCGCCGGCACCGTCACCGTGAAAGAGTCCCCCCGCGGTCGCGGCCCCTACGGCATCTGCGCCACACCCAAGGGCGACGTGTGGTGGTGCTCGCTGGCCGGCTCATTCATCGCGCAGCTCGACCGCAAGACAGGCGAGTCACGCATCGTCGAACCACCCACCCCACGCCAGGGCGCCCGCCGCGTCTGGTCAGACAGCAGGGGCCGCATCTGGGTATCAGAATGGAACAGCGGCAACCTCTCAATGCACGACCCCGCAC
This sequence comes from Polaromonas sp. P1_E1_2, assembly GCF_056406035.1. Lineage (NCBI taxonomy): Bacteria > Pseudomonadati > Pseudomonadota > Betaproteobacteria > Burkholderiales > Comamonadaceae > Polaromonas > Polaromonas sp. P1_E1_2. The sequence goes on from NZ_JBFUAZ010000223.1 coordinate 4,361, forward strand.
TGGGTACAGCCGCCAGCAGCTGGCGCGCATGGAAGGCACCCGGCACCGAGCCGCATATTTATGCCGTGTATGTCGACCACAAAGACATCGTCTGGGCCTCAGAGTGGAGCAGCAACGCCCTCTTGCGCTTTGACCCCGCGACAGAGAAGTTCGAGGTGATCACCATGCCGCGTGCTGCGGCGAGCGTGCGGCAGATCCTCGGCCGGCCTGGGGAGGTTTGGTTGCCTGAGAGCGGGACGGAGTTTGTGACGGTGGTGAAGACGGCGTGAAGGCCACGAAGCCTGGGGGGTAGGCCTTAGCGCACTTCAGTCAACACCGCCCTGCTCGGCAAGCGCAACAATAATGCCCTCAGGCCCACGGATGTAGGCCAGCCGGTAGGTGTCTCCGTACTGCATTTCGCCAATGATCTCGGCCCCATGGGCGCGCATATGCGCAACGAGCGCATCGATGTCATCAACGGCGAACATCACGCGACGAAAGCCCAGCGTGTTGACCGGCGCATCCACAGGCCCAAACCGGATCGCGTCGGGCGTGTGGAACTTGTCCAGCTCAATGCCCTGCCCATCGGGCGTCCGCATCATCGCGAGGGTAGCCCGCACATCCTTGAGCCCGATCAGGCTGCCCACCAAAGGCCCTTCGACGGTTGTCTCGCCTTCAAGCTTTAGGCCCAGTTCGATGAAGAACGCCTTGACGGCTTCAAGGTCGTCGACCACGATGAGGACGTTGTCCATCCGTTTGAGCGTCATATCTTTTGCCTCGTTTCATTGCTGATGCCGCGTACGTGCTGCACGTAGCGTAAACGTTTGGGATAACCGTCGCAGCACGACTTGCTGCGGACACTCCTCACGTCAAACGCCAGATGAGGTCACGCTTTATCCTCTTCCGTTGAGCACGCTCTATAAAGTCGAGCATCAGCGGAACCGCTGCGACCGCATGCGTCTCCAGCAGCAGGTAGCCCGCGTCGAGCAAAGTAGATTTGCGCAAGGTCATCCTTCAATTGGAGGAGAAGTGGAACTTAAAAGGTTACTTGACGAGGGAAATCGTTATTGCAAAAAAGATTAATGCTCGTCAGTATTTGTAGCAGTAGACGTTGCGGTTCACTAGAAAAAAATCAACTAAAGATCGGAGAGGGAATGGACTATTCAGACTTTTCTAAAGACGCAGCCCATAAAAAAAGAACGGTGAAAGACCTCGCCCGTTTCATAGCAACTCGAACAGACAACAACCCCAACTACAGCCTACTCTTTGGTGCGGGTTGCTCCGTATCATCCGGCGTGAGATCGGCTACACAACTGACCGATCTATGGAGAGAAGAACTTTACTTAAGCTGCGCAGACAAAAGTGCGGACCTCACGGCCTCGCGTGAGGTCCAAAAGACATACTTAAAAAACAACGAAGGAAGTTGGTACTACCCAGACAAAGAATATTCATCATTGTTTGAAAAGCGGTATGACCTCCAACGACAGCGCCGAATGTTTGTCGAAACCGAAGTAGCAGGGAAGACTGGCGGGGTGCGGCAGCCAGGTCTTTGCCCTCGGCGCGCTGCGCGGCATTCTGGCGGCGCAGGTCAAGGTACATCAGCGTGCCCACCACGGCAAACAGCACGGTCATAAAAACAAAAGACCAGCGCCAGCCCAGTGCATCGGTCAGCAGGCCACCAATCAGCTGGCCGCACACAATGCCCAGTGTGCTGCCCAGGCC
>NZ_JBFUAZ010000224.1:0-6045 GCF_056406035.1 Polaromonas sp. P1_E1_2
GCACAAGACATTGTGCGGGCGATCACGCCTACGGCCGGCAAATTTGAAAAGCACGACGAGTACTTCGAGAGCGACGAGTGGCTGGTCACCTCGGCCGTGGGCCATCTGGTCGAGATCCAGGCGCCTGAGGAGTTTGACGTCAAGCGCGGCAAATGGAGCTTTGCCAACTTGCCTGTCATTCCGCCCTACTTTGACCTGAAGCCCATGGACAAGACGAAGACGCGGCTCAACGCGATCGTCAAGCTGACCAAACGCAAGGACGTGGGCGCCCTCGTCAATGCCTGCGACGCGGGCCGCGAAGGCGAGCTGATCTTCCGGCTGATCCAGCAATACGCCAACAGCAAGCACCCGGTGAAACGGCTGTGGCTGCAGTCCATGACGCCGGCAGCCATCCGCGACGGCTTTGAGAGCCTGCGCACTGAAAAGCAGATGCAGGGCCTGGCCGATGCGGCGCGCTCACGTTCGGAAGCCGACTGGATGGTCGGCATCAACGGCACGCGCGCCATGACGGCCTTCAACTCGCGTGACGGCGGTTTCTTTTTGACCACCGTGGGCCGTGTGCAGACGCCGACGCTGTCGGTGGTGGTGGAGCGCGAGGAAAAAATCCGCAAGTTCGTGAGCCGCGACTACTGGGAAATCCACGCGACCTTCCTGGCCGAGGCCGGCGAATACCCCGCCAAGTGGTTTGACCCGAAGTGGAAAAAAGCCGCGGCCAATGCCGACAACACGGAGCCCGATGCCGAACTGAAAGCCGACCGCGTCTGGTCCGAGCGCGAAGCCATGGCGATTGCCGAAGCCGTGCGCGGCAAGTCCGCCACGGTGACGGAAGAAAGCAAGCCCACCACGCAGGCCGCCGGCCTGCTGTTTGATTTGACTTCCTTGCAGCGCGAGGCCAACGGCAAGTTCGGTTTTTCAGCCAAGACGACGCTGTCGATTGCRCAAAGCCTGTATGAACGCCACAAGGCCCTGACTTATCCGCGTACCGACTCGCGCGCGCTGCCCGAAGACTATTTGCCGGTGGTCAAAAAGACCTTTGAAATGCTGGAAAGCAGCGGCATGAAGCACCTGGCGCCGCACGCGGCGACGGCGCTGAAGGGCAATTACATCAAGCCCAGCAAGCGCATTTTCGACAATGCCAAGGTGAGCGACCACTTCGCCATCATCCCAACGCTGCAGGCGCCTAGCGGCCTGAGCGAAGCCGAACAAAAACTGTATGACCTGGTGGTGCGCCGCTTTATGGCGGTGTTTTTCCCGAGCGCCGAATACCTGGTCACCACGCGTATTTCCCAGTCGGTCGGCCACAGCTTCAAGACTGAAGGCAAGGTGCTGGTCAAGCCGGGCTGGCTGGCGATTTACGGCAAGGAAGCCGCCGATGAAGTGGCCGACGCCAAGGACGGCGACAAGGGCCAGAGCCTGGTGCCGGTCAAGCCGGGCGAAATGGTGCGCGCCGAGGTGGTCGAGGCCAAGGGCCTCAAGACCCGGCCGCCCGCCCGCTATTCCGAAGCGACATTGCTGGGCGCAATGGAAGGCGCCGGCAAGACGATTGACGACGACGAGCTGCGCGAAGCCATGCAGGAAAAAGGCCTGGGTACGCCGGCGACGCGCGCCGCCACGATTGAAGGGCTGATTGCCGAGAAATACATGCTGCGCGAAGGCCGCGAGCTGATCCCCACGGCCAAGGCCTTCCAGCTCATGACGCTGTTGCGCGGACTGGATGTGCAGGAGCTTTCAAAGGCCGAACTGACCGGTGAGTGGGAGTTCAAGCTGGCGCAGATGGAACACGGCAAGCTGAGCCGCGAAACCTTCATGGCCGAAATTGCCACCATGACCGAGCGCATGGTGGCCAAGGCCAAAGGCTACGACAAGGACACGATTCCCGGCGACTACGCAACGCTCTCAGCGCCCTGCCCCAACTGCGGCGGTGTCATGAAGGAAAACTACCGGCGCTACACCTGCACCGGCAAGAACGGCGACGACGGCTGTGGTTTCAGCTTCGGCAAAACGCCGGCGGGCCGCACCTTTGAAGTGGCTGAGGTTGAGCAGTTCCTGCGCGACAAGAAGATCGGCCCGCTGGACGGCTTCCGCTCCAAGGCCGGCTGGCCTTTTACCGCCGAGATGGTGATCAAGTTCGACGAAGAGACGAAGAACTACAAGCTTGAATTCGACTTCGGCGACGACAAGAATGCCGAGACCGGCGAGATCGTCGACTTTGGCGACCAGCAGTCGCTGGGCCCCTGCCCGCGCTGCGCCGCGCGGGTGTTCGAGCTCGGTAAAAACTACGTCTGCGAAAAGTCGGTGCCCACACTGGCCCAACCCACGCCCAGCTGCACCTTCAAGACCGGGCAGGTGATCCTGCAGCAGCCGATTGAGCGCGAGCAGATGCACAAGCTGCTGGAAACTGGCAAGACTGATCTGCTCGACAAGTTCGTTTCGATGCGCACGCGCCGCCCCTTCAAGGCCATGCTGGCCTGGGACAAGGAGGCCGACAAGGTGAACTTCGAGTTCGCGCCGTCCAAATTTCCGCCGCGCAAGCCGGCGGCGGCCAAGACCGGCACGGTGAAGACGCCTTTCGGCAAGACGGTGGCGGCCAAGGGCGCCGCACCTGCGGCCAAAAAGGTTGCAGCCAAAAAAGTCGCCGCCAAGAAGACGCCCGCCGCCAAAACCGCCAAGCCCAAAACGCCGCGCGTCGCCAAGCCGGGCGCAGGCCTCAAGCCCAGCGACGCACTGGCCGCGGTGATTGGCGCCGAACCGGTGGCGCGCACCCAGGTCATCAAAAAGCTCTGGGACTACATCAAGGCCGAAGGCCTGCAGGACGCGGCCAACAAGCGCGCCATCAACGCCGACACCAAGCTGCTGCCGGTGTTCGGCAAGCCGCAGGTCACGATGTTCGAGCTGGCCGGGATTGTGGGCAAGCATCTGAGCGCGGAGTAAGCGGGCAGATGCGGGCGTAAATGCTATTCTTTTAATAGCTGCTGGCGCCCGCCCTGATTGCCTTGCAGGCCATTTTTATACTCAAACGAGGCGGATGCAACCCTCTCTGGGGCTGTTTCAGCTGCGCAGGCCGGGCTGCTCAGTGCAACTGCAGCGCGGGCCAGCCGCGCTCAGTCCCAATCGCTGCCAGCGTCGCATCGGCATTCACAGTCACCGGGTGTTTCACGGCTTCCAGCAGCGGCAGGTCGTTGATGGAATCGCTGTAGGCGGTGGTTTTGCAATCCTTGAAGCGCAGGCCGCGTGCGGTGAGCCAGGCATGCAAGCGCTCGACCTTGCCTTCGCGCATGTTCAGTACGCCGGTGGTGCTGCCGGTGAAACGGCTGCCCTGTATTTCGGGCTCGGTGGCAATCAGGTGCTCGATGTCGAAGTAGATTGCCGTGAGCTCGGTGATGAAGCGGTTGGTGGCCGTCGTCATGACCACCAGGTCGCCGGCCTCCAGGTGCTTGTCGACCAGTGCGATCGCAGCCGGTGTGATGCGCGGAACAATCCAGTCCGCTAAAAATTCCTGCCGCATCGGCTCCCATTCCTGGGCGGTGCGACCTGCCAGGGTGCCCACATAAAAATCGGCAAACTCCTTCAGGCCCACGGTGCCCGCCTTGTAGCGCGCTGCCATGTCGGCGTTGCGTGCGGTGAATTCCGTCTTGCCCAGGTAACCCTTCTCGATCAGGAAATCGCACCACAGCACATCGCTGTCGCCGTTGAGTACGGTGTGGTCCAGATCGAAGAGGGTGAGCTTCATGTTCAGGATTGACGAAGGTGCCAAGCCTTTGGCCGGGTGAATGTCTGGATACCGTAGGTGGACAAGGTCAGGCCCACACCGGAATCACCGTAGCCGCTCCAGGGCAAACGCGGGCTGACGCGGTCGCAGCAGTTCCAGTAGACGCTGCCGGCGTTGACCTGGGACAGCAGCGTCCTGGCGCGCTTTTCGTCTGGCGTGAAGACGCCGGCGGTCAGGCCGTAGCGTGTGTCGTTCATGAGTTTGACGGCTTCTGCATCGCCCGATACCTTCTGGATGCCGATGACCGGCCCGAAGCTTTCCTCGCGCATCAGCTCCATGCTGTGGTTGACGTTGCTGAACACCGTGGGTTCATACCAGGTGCCGGGTCCAGCGCCGCGCTTGCCACCTGCCAGCAGGGTCGCCCCTTTGGCTTTGGCATCGGCGACCTGGGCATCCAACACCTCTAGCTGCGGCGCGCGGGTGATGGCGCCGATGTAGGTGTCTTCGCTCATCGGGTCGCCGGTCTTGAAGGTCTTCACGGTGTCTACAAAGGCGGTGACGAACGCGTCGTAAATTTTTTCATGCACGTAGATACGCTCAACCGAGCAGCAGCTCTGGCCGGTGTTGTACATCGCGCCGTCGGCCAGCGACTCGGCGGCGGCCTGGGGGTTGGCGTCTTCGCAGACGTAAGTCGGGTCCTTGCCGCCCAGCTCCAGCTGGAGCTTGACCATGCGCGGGCCGATGGCTTTTGCGATCTTTGCCCCGGTGGCGTAGGAGCCGGTGAAAAAGAGGCCGTCCACCGGCTGCTCCATCAGCGCCGCACCGACTGCGCCGCCGCCGATCAGCAGCACAAACACATCTTGCGGAACACCGGCCGCATGCAGCAGGCGCGCGATGGCCTGGCCCGTCATGGCCGCATATTCAGAGGGCTTGTAAAGCACGGCATTGCCAGTCAGGAGCGCGGGAATGAATACATTGCCGCCGACAAACCAGGGGTAGTTCCAGGCCGAAATATTGGCGACCACGCCCAGCGGTGTGTGCTCGATCTGCTCGGTCATGCCGCCATCGGAAAACACGGTCTGTGTGGTCGTGGACGCGTCAAGCTCTGCCAGGAAAAAATCAATGCGGCCCAGCAGGCCGTTGAGTTCATTGCGTGACATCTTGATCGGCTTGCCGGTTTCTCGCGTCATGACGGCCGCCAGGGTATCGAGCTCTGCAACGATGCCGGCACGAAAGCGCGTGATGCAGGTCTTGCGCTCGGCCACCGGCACGGCGGCCCACGCAGCCTGCGCGGTGCGCGCCTGCTTTGCCTTGGCAGCGACGGAAGCCGCGTCGTCCGCAGGCAGTTCGGTGATCATCTCACCTGTGGCGGGGTTATGAATGGCGAGTTTGGTCATGTTTGTTGGCTTTGCTTTTGGCCGCCGCTACGGCGGTGAGGAAATCATCGAGTACGGCGGCGTCGTCAATCGTGTCGGAGCCGGGTTTGTGGAATTCGGGATGCCACTGGGTGGCGGCGATATAGCTCTTGGTTTTGTCCTTGCGGCGTATCGCTTCCACGATGCCGTCGTCCACGCTGAAAGCCTCGGCTTCAAACTCGGGTGACAAATCCTTGATGCCCTGGTGGTGGATGCTGTTGACGCGCACGCGCTCCACGCCGGGGTACATGGCGGAAAGCCTGGAGCCCTGCACGATGTTCACGCTGTGAAAGTTCTGGTCGTAAGTGACGGCGTCGCGGTGAACGAAGGAGTCAGGCACCTGCGTATTGATGTCCTGGTAGAGCGTGCCGCCGAATGCAACATTGAGCAATTGCAGGCCGCGGCAAACGCCAAACACCGGTTTGCCGGCTCTTTCAAACGCGGCTACCAGTGCCTTGTCGTATTCGTCACGCACACGGTCGCCCGACCATTTTTCTTCCAGCGGCTCCTCGCCGTAACTGCCGGGCCAGACGTCGGCGCCGCCGTGCAGCACCAGGCCGTCCAGCCACTGTGCATAGTGTTCGTATGTAACGTCGCCGCGCTGCGTGCTGCCCGTGGGGCAAGGCACCATGACGACCATGGCGCCGGAAGACATAACCCAGTGTGCGATCGACTGTTCGACATACTGTAGCGTCTTGCCGGTGAAGAAAGAGCGGGTTGGGTCGGCATGCGAGAAACACGCTGACAACCCAATCTTGAGACGACTAGCGGCGATCATGCGAGTACCCTTCTCAAAAGTGATCGTTCTGTTCTGCCCAAGCCGGGGCCGCGGAACCGGCTTTGCCGGGCCGCAGGCGCAGCGGCCCCCTCGGGGGGCAGCGCATTACACGAAGTCGAAGACGCAGTGAAAAGCGTGGGGGC
>NZ_JBFUAZ010000225.1:0-6044 GCF_056406035.1 Polaromonas sp. P1_E1_2
GCCAGCCACTTTGCCGGCGGTCACAGTGGCGGAGCATACGGCGAGGGTCAGTTAGCCGGGCTGGACGTGCTGCCCTTCAACGACACTAGCAGCTTCCTCGTCAACGCCGATGGTGACATGGTGGGCGAAGTCACCCGATTGTCGAACGGTTGGGTACAGGTTAAAGACATTGGAGGGGAGAGCGTTTACCTCAACCCCCGGGCGGCATCCGGTGACCCAAATGCCATCGTAAGCGCCCAGCAATACCAAGACGCACAAGAGCAGGCCGAAGTTAGCCAGGCAGCCAGCGCCATCGGCCTGATGAACAGCATCATCGGCTTGCAGCATTGGGACGACATGGGCGACTTGCAGCGGCTTGCCGCGGTAAGCAGCATTTACAACGCACTAGACAAGATGAGCGGCGGCGGTGCCTTGCCCGGCGACTTGGGAACGGCTGCTGGCGTGCTGGGTTTGCTCAGTGCCTTGGACCAAGGCAATGCCGGTGGTGCCTTGTACAGCGGGCTCAGCCTTGTAGAGAGCCTGACGTCCACCGCAGGCATAGCCAACAGCGGGTTGATTAGCCAAAATTTGGGCGGTAACTTCCTGCCTGCTCTGGGCTTTGTGCTTGCGCTGGATTCGGGCGATCGAGTCAGTATCGCTTCCAGCGGACTGAGCCTCATGAGCAGCTTGGGCATGATAGGGCCTTGGGGCGCGGTGGCTGCTGTTGTCCTCACCCTCTTGGGCGGCCTGTTTGCCGACRAACCCGATATCCCCATGCGCGAAGGCCTGGCCCATGCCGAATGGGACGGAGCAGGCAATATCCTCGTCGTCACTGATCAGGACACGGAAGGCGGCGGCGCTACTGYCACAAGCTGGATGCAAAACCTGGTCGATGGCCTGCAAGCTCAATTGGCCAACACCCGTGACCAGGCAGGCAACAGCTGCGCTCTAATTCCCAATCTGCTGCCCGCTATAGGCTATCAGTACGACCCCGATGGCTTCAATCTGGCCAACGGTGCCAAGGGATTTGTGTACCTGAAGTGGACCGATGAGAATGGCCAATCTCAGATTCGTTACTACGATGGCGAAGGTAGCCGGGGCGATGGTACGAGCGAAACCCTGGCCGGGGACTTCATGCAGCATGCTCAGGGCGCGATTGCTCCGACGTGGCAGGTCCAGACCGTGCTGGCACATTACCAGCAAAGTCAGGGCATCCACTTGCCTGCTGCGCAGGCAGGCTTGCCACAAGAGCTGGCCGACGGCGTCCACCAGACACTGCAAGCTCTCACACTCGCGCTGCCGGTTGAGCCCGCCCTTCAAAACGCCCTGATAGATATCGATGGCGACGGCTATCTGGAGCGCAGCCAGTGGTTGGCCACCAACCAAAGCGCGTTGGCGATAGATGTCAACGGAGATGGTGTCATTGGTGCGGGTGAGCTCCTGAATCTGAGCGGCTCGGCCCTGAGCAGCTTGAACTGGCTGGATACGAATAGCGACAAGTTTCTTGATGTGAGAGATCCGGCATTCGCTGCATTGCGCTTATGGATAGACGTTAACGCCGACGCAAGCAGCGAGGGCGAAACACAGACTTTGACGCAAGCAGGTATCGCTGCTATCGACTTCAGCGGCAGTTCACCCCGGATCATCAAGGTTGATGGTAGCCGCGTCGCTCTTACAGCGCAGACCTTGACCGGCGACATTTTGGGCGTGGCATACCAGTCCGTCACGGGTGGCGTATTGCAGCTGGACGAACAGGCGAATGCCCCGGCTATTGCCACATTGCATGCGGTCAACACCCGAACCTTTGATGGCGATGCGGCGCACACGCATGGCGGGGATATAGATACTGATGGCACGAATGACCGCCAAACGGTGCTGGTTGACGCCCAGGACAGCCGTTTGTCTACCACGACGGCTCGTACACTGGCCAACCGAACAGGTAACCCGCTTGGATTCGTACCTTTTGGAGCGGTCACTACGTTGCAAGCCCAGCGGGAAGCCACGGCAGCGATGATTCGCAGTGCAGACGGCAGCATGTTTAGTACGGCGACCGGTATCACGCCTTTGGTCGCCTTGGCACTGGGTGCAAGTGCGGTGCAATGGCCAACGGTGGTTTCTGCGGAGTCGTTGCCAATAGACAGCAGTTTGGCTGGCGCGGCCATCGAAGCGGCATTGACTGGCTTGGACCCGAATGTGCCGTCCGCCTCTGTGTCAGGCAACACGCCGTCGGGCTCAGGTCCGACTGTTCCGGCAGACCCGGCGCACGTCGATTTGTCGTCATTGCAGCTCGGTCGCGTCATTTCAGACGTGCACCTCAAAAATAGCGAGGAAGGGCAGTTGACGGGCGATATTTATGCGTTAAATCAGGCTCTAGCCCAAGAAATACAGGCGCAAGCAGCTATCAATTCAATAGCGAGTTCTGCTGAATCGAACTGGACATCCTCAGCTGCACATACTGCGGGATTGATCGCCACTGTGATGGGTGCCGATGTGCTACTGGCCTATCCCGAAGTCAAAGGTGAGCTAATCGCCGGCACCGAAGACATCGGACTGCGCCTCACTGCCGAAACCTTGCTTGCCAACGACAGCACTTTGAACGCGGCAAGTTTCTTGAACAGGCCCATGCTCAGCATTAGCGCTGTGGGTAACCCAAGTCATGGTCAGGTTGCGTTGCGTATCAACGAGACTGGCGGCATCGAAGTGGTCTTTATTCCGGAGACCAACTACTACGGAAGGGCTAGCTTTTCCTACACGGTGACAGACCAGTACGGCTTGAGCACGGTGGCCAACGCTACGCTGGAGATCGTCAGTGTCAATGATGCCCCTACTGCGCGGGATGACACCGCCGTCGGTAACGAAGACAACACACTGATGTTCAACGTTGCAGACCTGCTGGCTAATGACTTTGATGTGGACACAGCTCGGGATGGTGATGTGTTGCACGTCACGCGTGTCGGTTTGGCTGAGCATGGCCAGGCCTTTCTTCAAGCCGATGGCATGGTGCGCTTCGTTCCCGATCTCAATTACAACGGCCCGGCCCAGTTCAGCTACTGGGTGGGTGACCGCAGCGATGCTCTGATCGCTGCAGGTCAGGGCCTTGAATCCCAGGCGACCATGTGTCTGACGGTGTTGCCCGTCAATGATCTGCCCGTGGTCGCGGGTGAGAGCATTGCAAGTGACGAAGACGTGGTTCTCAATATCAACCCTGCCTTGTTGCTAGCCAATGACACTGACGTGGACATGGCCACCAACGGGCAGGTGCTGAACATCAGCGCGGTAAGTGGTGCGCAGCATGGCGCGGTGGCCTTGCTGGCCGATGGAACGATTCAGTTCACGCCAGAACAGGACTATTTTGGCCCGGCCAGTTTTGTGTACGTAGTCGATGACGGCAACGGTGGGCAGGTACAAGGCACAGCGATGGTGAATCTGGCATCGGTCAACGATGTCCCCGTGGTCAACAACGAATTGCTGATGGGCAAGCGCGACGCGACCTACACCCTGAGCCAGGCAGCGCTGCTGGCCAACGACACGGATCGGGAGACTCCGACCGGCTTGAGTATCGTGGCAGTACAAGGGATGATCCATGGCAGTGCGGTTCTCAATGCAAATGGGTCGGTGACCTTTGCGCCGACGCCGGGTTATGCGGGGCGGGGGCAGTTTCAGTACGTAGTGCAGGATGCGGACGGCGGGCAAAGCGTGGGTACAACGGAGATTGACTTTTCGGCAATCAATGTGAATCCTTTGGCGGTAGACGACAGTTTTATCGGATTTGAAGATGTTGTGTTTGTTATCCAGCGCGGCCAACTCGTGGCCAACGACTCAGATCCGGATGCGAGTGGCTTGGCCAACTTGACGGTGGATGCCGTGCGTAACGCCAGCCATGGCACAGTCACTTTGCAGGCAGACGGCAGTGTGCGGTTTCAGTCCAGTTCCAACTTTTTTGGCACAGCCACTTTTGAGTACAGAAGCAATGATGGAGAAGGTGGTCAGACTTGGGCAACTGCTTATCTGAATGTGCAATCGGTTAACGATGCACCCGTCATCGAAGACATATGGTATGGCCGACCAATTTACGGAGCCACGGTGCAAAACGTTTACGGCGTGGATGAAAGCGGCGCCACCGTGGTAATCGGTCAGGCGACGGTGCTGGTTTACTCAGAAAGTCAGGCACGCTCACTGTTGGGCAGTGGCCTGCTTATTGGATCTGGCGGTAGCACCTACCTCAACGGTCACCTGCGCCCAGTCGGTTTTGATAATCAGGATGCAACGTTTACGAGTGGCGAATCGGGCTATCTGGACGATGATCCGTATCGTCAAAACGGCGGTGTGGTGGCTTTTGACCCGGACGGAAATTCAGATCAACTTAGTTTTGGACTGAGTGCATCGGCACAGCATGGCCATGCCTGGGCCAACCTGTACACAGCGGCAAACGCGCCGGACTCGATCGATCACACCCAGGCTGGCTCCTATTGGGTCAGTGAGACGGGCGCGTGGCAGTATTACAGCCAGCGAGGCGATGGCTACAGCGGTGCTGATCCCTTCAGCATCAATGTGACTGACAGCGGCGGTGCCGGTACCACCGTTGCCATCAATACCGTGCATATGGGTTCTAACGCAAGTGGTGGAGGCGGCGGTAAAAAGCCTGTCACGCTGGACCTGAATGGTAATGGCTTGCAATACGTGGGCCTGGACGATTCCAAAGCCTATTTCGATGTTAATAGCGACGGCTGGCGAGAGCACTTGGCGTGGGTGTCGACCGACGACGGTTTGTTGGTGCGTGACATAGGCGCCGACCGGGTGATTGATCGTTTTGATGAAATATCTTTTACAAGCTACCTCGCCGGTTCGCGTACTGACCTGGAAGGCCTTGCCACTTTTGACAGCAATGGCGACGCCTTGCTGAGCCGGTTGGATGCACGTTGGCGGGAATTCGGGGTTTGGCAAGATGCTGATGGCAATGGCGTGAGCTCTCTGGGCGAGTTTCATACCTTGGACGAAATCGGCATCACTCAAATTGGTCTCACAAGCGACCATCAAATCCGGCAGTTGGACGGTGTCACTGAGCTGGGGCAATCTCGCTTTACGTGGTCGGATGGTCGCACGGGTGCTGTGGGTGATGTGGCGTTTGCGGTTGATGAAACCGCTCGCTTGCCAGGTACGTTAGCGGCTATGAATGCTTCTGAGGCTGGTCGCGCTTCGACGGCGGCCGCTATCGCACAGCCCAATGGTGATGCTATTTCGGTTGCGCTGGTCGAACCTGTTGCGACCTCTGTAGTGGCTGTGCCGCTCACGCCAGAGCATATGGCCTTGCTGATGGTGCAAATGATAAACACTGTTACTGGAGCCCAAGACACAACACCGTTGATCAGCATTGAAGCGATTGACGGTCAAGATTCGCATGACGCCCTGCTGGCTGCTCAGGTGCAGTGGGAGCAGGCTGCGCAATCGCCGGTTGTTCAATTGCATGGATCTGCCGCGTGAAAATCGCACCACCTACATTGGGCGACATTCCGCAATTGGTGGAGCTTGGGCGGCTTTGCCATGTGGAAAGCCGGTTTTCGCGCTTGTGTTACGAAGATGAGCGTGTGGCGCAGAGATTTGCCCACATGGTTGAGAAACCGTTGTCCACCACGTTCTTTGTGGGTGCGCGTCATAGCTCTGGCGGGATGCACGGCTTGATGATTGGCAGCATCGACGAGTATTTTTTTTCCCACGAGCGAATCGCTTCGTCAATTTTTTTGTTGGTGCACCCTCAGCATAGAGGGGGCTTGGCTGCCATCAAGATGGTGATGGCCTTCCGCGCCTGGGCACATGCCCGGACTGCTGCGGAAATGTATGTTGGCATAGCCAGCGGTGTAGCAATGCAGAGAACTGGTCGCTTTTTGTCCAAACTTGGGTTAGAGCTCAGCGGCGGTAACTACTCAGCATGGCTGCCTGCGAAATCCAGCGAAACGGGGACGCCTGCAGTCCTCTAAATCCGCTAGGCCCAAGTAGCGTCTTTGAAATTTTCTTTCTATAGCTTTGCCTCGATCGTCTTCCTCCTTTCTCGAAACACTGCGTGACAC
>NZ_JBFUAZ010000226.1:0-6038 GCF_056406035.1 Polaromonas sp. P1_E1_2
CCTCAAATTTGTCTTCATCACATCCGCTATTGATTTAATAGCTGCTAGCGCAGTATCAACGCGGGTTTCAGCCAGTTCTGACATCAAATGCGAGCGCTGCTGGCACTACCGGAGTGACGTGGGACACGACCCGGCCCACCCGACGATTTGCGGCCGTTGCACCAGCAACCTGTACGGTGCCGGTGAAGACAGGAAGTTCGCCTGATGGCCAAGACGACCTTCATCAAATCAGAGGGCAGCATGCTCCCCTGGCTGGGCCTGGCACTGTTGATCCTGATCGCTGACCAGTTCACCAAGGTATTGATCCTCGGCTATTACCGCCTAGGCGACTCCACCTATGTCACCAGCTTCTTCAACGTCGTGCGCGTGCACAACACCGGTGCGGCGTTTTCCTTCCTGGCCGAAGCCTCTGGCTGGCAGCGCTGGTTCTTCACCGCCATCGGGGTTGCCGCGGCGCTCTTTATTGTGTGGATGCTGCGCTCGCATGCCGGGCAAAAGCTGTTTTCCTTCGCGCTGGCCTGCGTCCTGGGCGGCGCTGTCGGCAATGTCGTTGACCGCACCCTGCATGGCTATGTGGTGGATTTCCTGCAGTTCCACTGGCACGGCTGGTATTTTCCTTCGTTCAATATCGCCGACGCCGCCATCACCGTTGGCGCGGTTTGCCTCATCCTGGATGAGCTGCTTCGGGTTCGGCGTACCCGATAAACCGGGGCCAAACCGCTTGCAGCCACCCGGTTCAAGGGTATAGTGGTTCCGACCTTATGAAGCATTTGTTGAATCTTTTGGCAGCCATTGCGCTGCTCGTGTGGGGCACCCATCTCGTTCGTACCGGCATCCTGCGGGTGTTCGGTGCCAATCTGCGCCACGTGCTGGCGGTCAGCATCAGCAACCGGCTGGCTGCGGCCGTCTCGGGCATTGGGGTGACGGCCCTGGTGCAGTCCAGCACCGCCACCTCCCTCATCGTTTCGTCATTTGTCGGGCAAGGCCTGGTCACCCTGCCGCTGGCGCTGGCCGTCATGCTGGGCGCCGACATCGGCACCAGCCTGATGGCCGTGGTGTTCTCTTTTGACCTGTCCTGGCTGTCGCCGCTCTTTATCTTTGTCGGCGTCGTGCTGTTCATCTCGCGGCAGGACACCAACGTCGGCCGCTTTGGCCGCGTGCTGATCGGCCTGGGCCTGATGCTGCTGGCCCTGCGGCTGGTCACGGCCTCCACCGAAGTTTTGACCCAGGCACCGGCCGTGAAAGCCCTGCTCGGCTCCCTCAGCAGCGACCTGCTGCTCGAAATCACCGCGGGCGCCTTCCTGGCCGTGGTGTCGTATTCCAGCCTGGCGATCGTGCTGCTCACGGCCACGCTGGCCGCCTCGGCCGTCATCCCCATCGATGTGGCGCTAGGCCTGGTCTTGGGCGCCAACCTCGGCAGCGGGCTGCTGGCGGTGCTGACCACACTGCGCTCGGCGGTCGAGGTGCGGCAGGTGCCGCTGGGCAACCTGTTCTTCAAGCTGCTGGGTATCGTCGTCGCAGCGCCCTTCATCGGCCTGTGGCTGCGCCACGTGCGACCCTACCTCGGCGAAGCGGCCACCGTGGTGGTGCTGTTCCATCTCACTTTCAACATGGTGGTAGGCGCCATGTTCATCGGCTGGACACAGGTGATTGCGCGCTGGGTAGAAAAACTTCTGCCCAAACCCGACAAAAACCAGGCCGGCGGCCGTCCCCACCATCTCGACCCTTCGGCATTGGCCACGCCGTCCCTGGCCATCTCATGCGCAGCCCGCGAAGCGCTGCACCAGGCCGACGTGGTGGAAACCATGCTGCTGGGCGTGCTGGCGGTCATCCAGAAGAACGACCTCAAGCTGGCCGAAGACCTGCGCAAGATGGACGATGCCGTCGACGAGCTGTATTCGTCGATCAAGTACTACCTCACCAAGATTTCACGCGAAGCGCTGGCCGAAGAAGAAAGCCGCCGCTGGACCGACATCATCAGCTTCACCATCAACATGGAGCAGATCGGCGACATCATCGAGCGCGTGCTGATTGACATCGAAGACAAAAAGATCAAGCCGGGCCGCAACTTCTCGGACGCCGGCATGGCTGAAATCGTCGAACTGCACGAGCGCCTGGTGGCCAACCTGCGCCTGGGCATGAGCGTGTTCCTCAATGGCACGGTGCGCGACGCGCAAAAGCTGCTGGAAGAAAAAGCCCGCTTTCGCGACCTGGAGCGGGCTTATGCCACCACCCACCTGGGCCGCCTGTCGGCCAATACGGTGCAAAGCCTGGAAACCAGCTCACTGCACATTGACCTGATCAGCGAACTCAAGCGCATCAACTCGCACATCTGCTCGATCGCCTACCCGATCCTGGATTCGGCCGGCGCACTGGCCCCCAACCGCTTGCGCCAGCCAGCCCTGACCGACCAGGCCTGAGTACAAAGGCAAGGCCGGCGAAGCGTCGCCCTAAGGCAAGCCCAGCACGTCGGAAAGAATCAGCGCGGCTTCCGTCGTGAACTCGCCGCGTTGCATGCCATCCACCAGTTGGGCGGCGTCCATCAGCCGGAACTGGGCCACTTCGCCGTCCTGGTTGTCAGGCGTCATGCCTTCGGGCACGGTGCAGCAATACCAGTCAATGTCCTCGACCACATAACCCGCACCGTTACCGTCGGTGGCTGGTCGACGGGTCGTGAGCCGGCCGCCGTAGCGCATCGCCTGCAGCTCGGCCACATGCAGGCCGGCCTCCTCCCAGGTCTCACGCACCAGGGCGGTTTCCACCGTGTCGACGGCAGACACCATGCCGCCCATCAGGGTGTCCCACAGGCCGGGGTCGTTGGACTTGTCAAGGGCACGCTGCTGCACCCAGAAGCGGCCATCAGGCGACTGCCCCACCAGGTGTACCGCCAGTGTGGTGATGCCCAGCGGCCGCACGGCCGCGCGCTCGACCGTGCCTTTGCGGTGGCCAAACTGGTCGGGCACCGCGAGCTGCTCGTCGCGCCAGGCACCGGCGAGGCCCGCTTCATGCAGCGCCACCGCGATCTTGTTCAGGCTGGTCGTGACGTCACCCATCACGCGCCAGCCCAAGGTTGAGGGCCGCTCTTCCTTGAGCAGCGGATGGCCGCCATCGGTCATGGCGTGCAGGGCCAGCTTGTGGAAGAAGCCCGGCTCCACCGATCCGATCACCGATTCACCGGCCCACAGCGGCACGCGTGGGCGCAGCGGCGGCTGGATCGCTCCGGCGCGCAGGGCTTGCAGCCATTGGGCATCAAAAGCAGGCGGCATCATCATGCGTCCTTGGGGCCCGTGCTGGCAGGCCATTGATATGCGAAAAGACCGGGGCAGCGGGCCATCCCGGATTCTGCTGCGCAGTTTACTTCGCCCGTACCAACCGGACATTACAAACCTGCCGGCCAGGCGGGAAGCATCAGCTCCGGAAATTTATTTGCTATTAATTTAATAGCTTCTCGCGCTTACCCCTATTGGATAAAACGGCTAAAACCCTTGAATTCGGGCGCAAACCTGCGAAGCTAGGCTTTGACGAACAAACCGTCCAGTCGCTTGTCCCACCTGGCCCCTGGCAACACATCAGCCAGCTGCGTATCGCCAAACGCAAAAGTCCCCCGCAGCACCTGAGCCAGCACCGCGCGGTAATCGTGATGCGCCGGCAAGTCGCGTCCTTCGTTGAGTTGGGCCAGGCCCGTCCACTGGCCATGCCAGCGTCCGCCGGCGACACGGTTGCCCATGAGCCACATGGCGTTGCCAAAGCCGTGGTCGGTGCCGCGTGTGCCGTTTTCGGCGCTGGTGCGCCCGAATTCGCTCATCACCACGACGACATCGCCGGGTTCGGAAAAATCCTGGCGCAGCTGCGCGATGCCGCGCGCCAGGTTGCCGAGGTTGTTGGCCAGCTGGCCGGTGGCGGCGCCCTGGTTGGCATGCGTGTCCCAACCGCCTGCCGACAAAAAACCGAGGCGCAGTTTGCGGTCATTGCGCATCAGCGTGCCCAGGTGTTGGGCATCGAGTTGCAGGCCCACGGGGTCGGCCGCGCCATTGCTGGCTGCCTGCATTTGCGCGTTCAGCGCCTGCGGATTACCGGGCGTGCCGTCGCGGTCCAGGCGCTTGTCTGCCATGCGCCTGCTGTCTTCCGCCATTTTCTCGGTCCTGGCATTTTTCTGTTCCGTGAGCTCCTGCGCACTCTGCATGCGGCTACCCGCACCCTGGCGGAAGGCTTCGCTGATCTTGTCATCACCGGCATACAGATCCATGAGCGCCTGGCGGGTTCTGTCGTTGGCCAGCACCCCGGTGCGTTCAGCAGACTGGCCACGCGGAATCAACCTGACGGCCGCCTGCCCGCCCAGAATGGCGGGGTTGGYCTCACCCACGCCGAGAGCGGCGGCGCCCGGTGCAGCGGCTTTGCCCAGGCCCGCTGTGGTGTTGAGCCACCCGGGCGCGCTGCTGGTCTTGCCGCCCTGCGCAATCTCCATCTGGTACTGCGCGTCGAAATGCGAACGGTTGGGTGCGGGCAGGCCGGCCGCGGGCACAAAACCCAAAACACCTTGCTGCCACAGCGGCAGCAGCGGGGCCAGCGCGGGATGCAGGGCAAAAGTCCTGTCGAGCTTCAAGGCGGTTTGCGCCGTTCCGTCGGGCGTCGCAATCGCGATGTTCGGGCGCAAAGCGTAGTAGTCCTTGTCTGCGTAGGGCACAAAGGCCGACAGGCCGTCATACGCGCCGCGCAGGAAGACGACGATGAGGCGCCCGCCGTCCAGGCCTGATCGGCTTGCGGGCAAGGCTTGCGCCCACACGCCGGGCGCTGCCAGCGACAAGGCGGACAACGCGCCCAAGCCCACCAGCCGGCGGCGTTGCAGCAGATTCGCCGATGAAGAAAAATTGGAGTTCATAGGAGTCCTCGTTGCGGCATATTCCATGTCCAGATCAAGCGTGAACGCGAAGTCCCGCCGCAGACAGTGCTACAGCACGGCAAGGCGGGCCGACAAAATGCACGTTTGATTTGGACATGGAATTATTTGCGCATGAAGTCAGGGCTGGCGAGCATCAGGCCGGTGCGCATCTGCGCGGGTTCCTGTGCGATGCGCTCGCGCGTCGCGATGCTGAAAAAGGCGTTGAGGTAAGACGGCTCAGCTGTGCGCTGCGCCAGGCCCATGGCGTAATCGGCGCGTCGCGTCAAAGCCTCAGGCGCAAGCCAGGTACCGGCATCGGTTTTGTAGCCGTCGGGCGTTTGCCAGCCGTGCATGGGCTGGCCGGCCTGCGCCAGGAAGCCCAGGGTTTGCACGATATCGCGGCGCTCCTTGACACCCCCGGCCGCAGTGAGCGCCGAACAGGCAAAGTCCAGCGGGGTTTTAAACAACTGGTTGTCTTGCGCCCAGAATTCCGGTGATTCGATCAGGGCGCGCATCACCGCACGGATGTCGCCCTGGGTAGCCGTGAAGGCAGTCGCCAACCGGTTCACCAGCGCGGGCGAGGGTTTGTCGGCCACAAAAAAACTGGCCAGCCGGATGGACACACGCCGCGCCGTCTCGGGCCGGCGTGCCAGGTAGCGAATGGCTTCCTCGCCTTCCGCAACGCCCTCGCTGCCAAACGTACGGCCCAGCAGCACCTTGCCTTCCTTGTCGTGAAGGCGCTCGGCAAAACGAAAACCCTCGCCGTCCTTGAGGTTCACCGTCCAGCCGGTGAGGATGCGGGCCAGTTCGTGCACGTCTTTTTGCGTGTAGCCGCTGTTCACGCCCAGGGTGTGCAACTCCATCAACTCGCGCGCGTAGTTTTCGTTAAGGCCGCGGCTGTTGCTCTGCGCCTGGTCCAGGTAGAACAGCATGGCCGGGTGCCTGGCGCTGGCCAGCAGCAGGTCTTCAAAACGGCCCAGGGCGTTGGCGCGAATCACATTGATCTCGTAGTGGCCGACAAAGGGGCGCACCGGTCCCTTGCCGACGAACACATTGAGGTGGTTGAACCAGAACTCGGTCATGCGGGCCAGCAGCGGATTTTCCAGCGCCGGATCGCTGCAGGACATCAGCCGCCAGGCAGCCGCGCCCTGGGCCATCT
>NZ_JBFUAZ010000227.1:0-6038 GCF_056406035.1 Polaromonas sp. P1_E1_2
TCGGGCGTGAGTAGAGGGTCAATGCCTTTAAGCATGAGCGGGCCTCACGCATTTTGGAGTGACAGTGCCCCCTCGAGCGGCAGCAGTACGCGAAGCGATAAGCGCGGGGGGCCCCTCTTTACCAGCCGGGGCCGCGGATCTGGCTTTGCCAGTCCGCAGGCGCAGCGCCCCCTCGGGGGGCAACGTAGTACACGCAGTGACAAGCGTGGGGGCCAATATGTCAGGCAAGCGCGGACTCCGGCAGTTCTTCGGCCGTCTTGGCGCCCGTCATCACGGCCACGGTGTCGCTCATGCTGATGGTCTTGGGATTGACGACCGCCGCACGGCGGCCCAGGCGCTGGATGTGGATGCGGTCGGCGATTTCAAWCACATGCGGCATGTTGTGGCTGATCAAGATGACGGGCAGTCCCTTGTCGCGCACCCGGCGAATCAGCTCCAGCACCATGTTGCCTTCTTTCACGCCCAGGGCGGCCGTGGGTTCATCCATGATGACCACATGCTGCGCAAAGGCAGCGGCGCGCGCCACGGCTACGCATTGGCGCTGGCCGCCGGAGAGTGTTTCCACGGCCTGCGTCATCGAACGAATCCCGACCTTGAGTTCCTGCATGCGGGCAATGGCCTGCTCCAGCATCTTCTTCTTGTCGAGCAGGCGCAGCCAGCGGCCCAAGGGGCCGGGCTTGAGGAGTTCGCGGCCCAGAAACAGGTTTTCCGCAATGCTCATGGCAGGGGCCACGGCCAAATCCTGGTAGACGGTTTCGATCCCGGCACGGCGCGCATCGATAGGAGACTTGAAGCGCATCGGCTTGCCGTCGAGCAACAGTTCGCCTTCGTCAGGCACGGTGGCGCCCGACAAGGCCTTGATCAGCGAGGATTTTCCGGCGCCGTTGTCACCGATCACGGCCAGGATTTCGCCGGCGCGTAGTTCGAAGTCGGTACCGTCCAGTGCGGTGACCTGGCCGTAGCGCTTGACCAGWCCCTTAGCCTGCATGATCAGAGGTGCGGAAGTGGGGAGGGACGTTGAGGTGTTCATCAGCGGGGCCCTTTGCGCGACATCTGGTCGGCCGCGACCGCCAAGATCACCAGAATGCCGGTAATCAGTGTCTGGTAGACGGAGGCAACGCCCATCAGGGTGAGACCGTTGCGAAACACGCCCACAATCACCGCGCCGACGAGCGTGCCGAGGATGATGCCGCGTCCGCCAAACAGGCTGGTGCCGCCCAGCACCACGGCGGTGATGGCATCCAGGTTTTCGGTTTGCCCGGCATTCGGGTCGCCGACGCCGGTGCGCGCCACCGACAGGAGCGCGGCGATGCCGTAAAAAAGACCGGCCAGCGCGTACACGGCCACCAGTACGCGGTCGACCCGGATGCCGGTCAACCTTGCTGCTTCGGCGTTGTTGCCCACGGCATACAGGTGCCTGCCCGGCGCGGTGTCCCGCAAGACAAACCACGCCAGCAGATACAGGCCAATCATGGTGACCGTTCCCAGGCTGACTTCGGTGCTGCCCAGGTCGAATGTGTTGCCCAGCGCGGTCAATTCCGCCGGGAGGTTGGGAACGATTTGCGCGTTGGAGTAGATCTGTGTGATCGCAAATGCGATGTTCAGGGTGCCCAGCGTCACGATGAAAGGGGGCAATTTGATACGGGTGACCAGCAAGCCATTGACGAGGCCGAAGCCGGTCGTGACCGCCAGGCCGCAAGCAATGGCCAGGTAGGGGTTGATGCCGTAATTCACGGCGAACTTGGTCATCACCATGCCGCCCAGTGCCATCACCATGCCACAGGACAGGTCGATGCCGGCCGTCAGGATGATCAGGGTCTGTCCAATGGCCAGGACACCGACCACCATCACCTGCTGCAGCACCAGGGACAGGTTTGCACCCGTCAGGAAGCGGTCTGACTGGGTGGTAAAAAAGATGCAGGTGGCCAGCAGGGCCAGCCAGGGGCCGAGGGCCCCCCACGGGATGTGGCGCGAAGACAGGTTCATCGGTAAAGATCCAGGATGGAGAAAATGATGTTGTCATCCTGCACCGGACCTGGTGCAAGATGACAGGCGGCAGGCGTCTGGCCGATTACTTCGCACCCCAGCAAAGGTTCAGTCCCGTTTTGGTGTCTWTGCTGTCTACACCCGGAAGGGCTTTTGCCGAGACCAAGGTCACGCCGGTGTCGGTGTAACCCGAAGCCTTTTTGCCGCCCTTGGCGTAGCTGACACCTGCTGCCACGCCCAGCGCCGCCATGGTCAGGGGGTATTGCTGCGACGTTGCGGTGATGATGCCGGCTGCCGTGTCCTTGATGCCCTGGCAGCCGCCATCGACCGAGACAATGGTCACGCCTTTTTCCTTGCCGGCCTTTTTCAGCGCATTAAACGCACCCGCGGCCGCAGGCTCGTTGATGGTGTAGACCACATTGACGTCGGGATTTTTCTGCAGGCAGTTTTCCATGGCCGTCTGGCTCTTGGCCTGGTCACCAAAACCATCGGCCATGCAGACCACGGCCGCGTCTTTGGACAGCTCGTTGGATTTCGCGTCTGCCGCAGGCAGGCCGAAACCCTTCATGAACCCATTGTGACGTTGCGCCCCCACCGGATGGCCTGGGAACAGGTCGATCGTGACAATCCTGGCAGGTTTGCCGGCCATGGCCGCCTTCGCATACTGGCCGATCAAAACGCCGGCTTTGTAGTTGTCGGTGGCGAACAGGGCATCGGCACCTTCAAAAGGGCTGTCCAGTGCAATCACCTGCACGCCTTTGGCCTGGAGTTTTTTGACGGTAGGGCTGATGGCGTCGCCGCTGGCGGTGATCAAAATGGTTTTGGCGCCGCCGGCAGCCATGTTTTCCAGTGCGGTGATCTGGCCTGCTGTGTCGCCGTCGGATTTGCCGGCGGCGGTCAGCAGCTTGGYGCCGAGTTTTTTGGCCTCGGCTTCAGCACCTTCCTTCATCTTGACGAAGAAGGGGTTGGTTTCGGTTTTTGTAATCAGGCCGATCACGGGTTCGCCCGCTGCAAAGGCCGATGTGGCGGCCAGGGCGAGGCTGGACAGTGCCAGGAGGGCGGTGGTCTTTTTCATGAAATGGTCTCCTTGTTGAATCGACATTCAGGCCCGGGTTCGCGGGAAAGTACCCATAAGTGATGGGTGTTGGTGAACTATAGTGGCGCTTGAGTTATTAAATCAAGTTGTTTTAGTTATGGATTACCCTGAGAAAAACCCTGAAAAAGTGCTGCAAGTTGCAACCGCTGGTGAGGCATTGATTGACCTGATCGTTCAACCGGACGGACGTTATGAACCTTGCCCGGGTGGCGCTGTTTTCAACCTGACGCGTGCGCTGGCCCGGCAGGGCGTCAGCACCCTGTACCTCAACCCTTTGTCGCGCGATCGCTTTGGCCGCCAGCTGGCTGCCGCGCTGACCGGGGATGGTGTGCGGCTGGCCTGCCCACAGCCTGTGGCACAAAGCACCTCACTGGCCGTGGTGGGGCTAAATGATGCAGGCCATCCCGACTACGTTTTTTACCGGCAGGATGTGGCGGACCGTGCGGTCACGGCGGACAGCCTGATCCAGTCGTGTCAACGCGTCCCCGCGCTCGAGATGGTGTATACCGGTGCCCTGGCACTCGCGCCCGAGGATGCGGGCCGCTACCTGCCATGGCTGCGTGCCCAGCATCAGGCGGGCAGCATGGTGGTGGTGGATGYCAACCTGCGGCCGTCGGTCATGCCGGACCTGCAGGACTACAGGCGCAACGTGCACGCTGCGTTGCAACACGCCGACGTCGTCAAGGTCAGCGATGAAGACCTGGAAAGCCTGGCGATACCTGGCGCTGATGTATTTGCGCGGGCGCAGCATCTGCTGGATACGAGCGGTGCCGGCTTGCTGGTTCTGACCCTGGGGCCGCACGGAGCCTGTCTGTTGACACGCGATGGCCGGCGGTGGCGCGCCCGCGAATCCCGGCCGTTGGCGGTGGTGGATACCGTGGGTGCAGGCGACTGTTTTCTCGCCGGTTTCATGGCCGCTTTGCTGGCGCGAAAAAACGGTGTGACTGGCACTGCTGACCTGCTGGCACTACCGGATGATGTGGGACGCAGCTTGCTGGCCCACGCCATGGCCAGTGCCAGCTTGTGCGTGATGCGACGCGGCTGTGTGCCCCCGACTGGGGCGGAAGTGCAGGCCAGGATTGAACAGGCAACCTGCGTATTTGACTGACGGCCGCTACCGATGCCTTACTGAAAAGATCAGGGAAAGAAGTCGGAAATCGTAAGTAAGCGTATTATCTGTCCGAAATCCTGTGCGCAGGTACGCTGCAGGACCCGGAGACACTCAGATGAACGCACCTCATACCCTGTCACGCTGGAGCGACCCTGGCTCCAGTCGCGTGCCCTTTTGGGCCTACACCGATGCGCAGCTGTACCAGCGCGAGCTGGAAAAAATCTTTTACGGCACGCACTGGTGCTATGTGGGCCTGGAGGCCGAGATTCCCAATGTGGGCGACTACAAACTCAGCCATGTCGGTGAACGACAGGTGCTGATGGTGCGGGATCGCATCGCACCCAAAGACCGTGCCACCGACCACGGCATACGCGTTGTTGAAAACCGTTGCGCCCACCGCGGCGTGCGCTTTTGCCAGAACCCGCAGGGCAATGCGCGCAGCTTTGTCTGCCCGTATCACCAGTGGACCTACAAGCTCAATGGTGACCTGGCGGGGCTGCCTTTCAAGGACGGCGTGAAAGAGGGTGATTGCGTCAACGGCGGCATGCCCGAAGGGTTCGATCTCAAGGACCATGGGCTGACCAAGTTGCGTGTCGCAGTGCTGCACGGCCTGGTGTTTGCCACTTTCAGCGATGACACCGAACCGCTGGAAGACTATCTCGGCCCGCAGATCACGCCGTGGCTGGACCGCATCTTCAAAGGCCCCGACGGAGCGCGCAAGCTGACGCTGCTGGGCTACAACCGCCAGCGCATTCCGGGCAACTGGAAGCTGATGATGGAAAACATCAAGGACCCTTACCACCCTGGCCTGCTGCACACGTGGTTTGTGACCTTCGGCCTTTGGCGTGCCGATCAGAAAAGCCGCATGGTGATGGACGGCGAGGGCCGCCATGCCGTGATGATTTCGCGCCGCAACGAGGGTGGGCAGAACGACGCCGTGACCGAAGGCGTGACCTCGTTCAAGGCCAACATGGCCCTGCATGACGACCGCCTGCTGGACGTGGTGCCCGAGCCTTGGTGGAAGATGCCCGACCCATCCAGCCCGGGCGGCGACATCACGCCCACCGTGACCATGATCACGCTGTTTCCCAGCCTGATCATCCAGCAGCAGGTCAATTCGCTGAGCACACGCCACATCGTGCCGCGTGGGGAGGGTGAGTTTGATTTCATCTGGACGCACTTCGGCTTTGCCGACGACACACCCGAAATGACGCAGCGCCGCCTGCGCCAGGCCAACCTGTTCGGACCGGCCGGTTTCGTCAGTGCGGATGACGGTGAAGTGATCGAGTTCAGCCAGGCCGGCTTTGCACAGGCCTGCGACACCGGCTCAACACTGTGCGAGCTGGGCGGCACCGGCACCGAGATGACGGAGCACATGGTCACCGAAACCCWGATCCGCAGCATGTATGCCTACTGGAAGAAAGTCATGGGTCTATGACGGCGAGTGAACAGGGACTGCAGCGCCTGATGCTGCAACTGGAGGTGGACCAGCTCAACGCAGCCTACGCGGCGGCGCTGGACGAAAAGCGGTTTGATGCGTGGCCGGAATTCTTTGTGGAGGAGGGCAATTACAAGGTGCAGGCCCGCGAGAATTTTGACCGCGGCCTGCCGCTGGCCCTGATGGCGCTGGAAAGCCGGGGCATGATGAAGGATCGGGTGTATGGCGTCACGCAGACGATCTATCACGGGCCTTACTACATGCGCCACATCGTCAGCCCGGCGCGCATCCTCTCGGAAGAAGGCGATGTCGTCAAGGCCGAGGCCAACTACGCGGTGTTTCGCACCAAGCCGGGTGGGGTGAGCGAGGTCTACAACGTCGGGCGTTATATCGACGAGATCATCAAA
>NZ_JBFUAZ010000228.1:0-6037 GCF_056406035.1 Polaromonas sp. P1_E1_2
GAAGTAAACCGCTCGAAGACAAGCAACGCATACACCCTGAAAAAGATGAGGACAGACCCAGTTTTTTGAAATATGAAGTCGAGCGCTGGTTGGGGCAGATCGCTCGCCCGATCGAGATTGATCCGGTGTTCTATCCAGGTTCGGCTTTTACCGCGCTTCAGTTCCGTAGCCCTGGAGGGGAATGGGTTCGCGCTCCCAACATGGGGTTTGGCGTGTCTTATGCTCTGCCTATTATTCTTGCAGGTCTTACGGCGCGGCCTGGTGGTCTCCTCGTCGTTGAAAATCCGGAAGCTCACCTACATCCCGCTGGTCAATCGCGTATGGGCGTTTTTTTGGCATGGCTCGCTGGGCGGGGCGTTCAGGTCATCTTGGAAACTCATTCGGATCATGTACTCAATGGTGTTAGAAGAGCTATCGCTGAATATGCTTATCTGTCTCATGAGAAGGCACTTGTTCATTTTTTTGATCCCGTCGGTGATCACGCGTCTGCTGTACAACATCTTAAATTTTCCGCGGTAGGGTCGGTCTCCGACTGGCCGCGCGGTTTTTTTGATCAATATCAAATCGATGTCTCCACACTTGGACGCCTTCGGCGGCCAGCAGTTGCCGTACCAGTTTCAATAGCTCCAGAGGGGGGCTGAATGTGGCCTTTGTCGTAGATAGCTCTGAATGGAGTTTTGATGGTTGGAGTGAAGCCGAAGTAATCGAGGCAATTGAGAGTCTTCTAGATCGACTCTTTCAGGCTCGCGCACGAGCAGAAATCGTTTGGATAGGAAGAGAGCTTCAAACGCGAGCTATGTTAGAGACAATAGATCTCTGGAGTCTTAGTTCGCCTGACTCACCGATGAGGCTTACCCCAGAGATTTGGCAGGAACTCACGGCCTGGCTGACTAATCCTCCTTATTACGATGAGGCAGAAGAGCCGGATGGCGCCGAGACCGTTCTTGTGAAAATAGATGAGGGGATGCCGGCAGCGAATCCAGATGTCGCATGGGCGCACCATTGCGTTAGAACGGGGCGTCCGACAGGATGCTTGGGACTTCGTCGAAGTGGCCAGCATCTGACAACTACCGCACATGGAAGCGCTACTGTCCACTGGGTCACCGATGAAATTCAGCATCGAAATTTCTGGCGTGACTCAATCGAAATTTTGGGGGGAGGTAGGGATGTGCTTCAAAGTCAGGCACCTCATGCCTATCCCGATCTTTATTTTCCCACCACGGCGTGGGGCGGATTGAACGACCTTAGTTCATATATTGCCCTGCGTAGAACTGTCTATAAATACTTAGCTGCACTTGATGACCACGCACACTGGGTGTTTACTTTTCCTCCACCAGCCTTAGTCCGAGGCGAGCCAGCAGGGGACGACATGAATGCCACCCCATCCCATCAGATTATCGAGCGGCGCTTCCACAATTTGGGACTAGTTATGGCACCGGAGAAACCAAACGTCTTCGACAAGAAGGAGTCTAGAGAGGCTCGTGAAGTAGTGATCAGGGGTAAAACCATATATTGTGAATGGCACGCCAAGCTGCAGCCGCACATGGATAGGATTCATATCCATGCACCGGTGCCGCAGTCAAACCAAAAGGTAGTCGTGGCGATCTTTCATAGGCATTTGCCCTTGCCCTGAACCACTTTCTCTGCGGCCTCTTAAGATCGTCTGTGCCGCCTCTTATTCGGAAGACCATTTGTTCGTTGCGTTCTGGTGCTTCTTCGCGGTGTTGCGAGCCAGGTCCGTGCGCTTTGAAGTCTTGCGGATAAATCAGAGAAATCGGGGCGCCTCAACGAGCGGTTGTTCTAAATATTCCGGAAATACTTTAGAAATCCGAAAGACAGCCCCGAAGTATTAATTTCTGTGGTCGTGGATTTATCTAGATGATGTGGCGCGGGCATCTGCAGTTGATCGCATGGACACCTCTATACATTTCTTACGGTCCAATCGCGCTGCACCAAATTCACTTAGCCTTACTCAAAACGGTTGAAACGCTCTATTGCTCCTCTAATTAGAGGGTGGGTCACTTCGCCTGGATATCGCCGTCCCGAATGATCAGCTCCTGCGTTCTGAGCTTGAGCAATAGCGCGCTCAAATAAGTAGGCTTGCCATTTTTGAGAAAATATGGCCCGAACAGGATGTGGATTATGTAAATAATGCCAATTGTCACCTCTATATACAAATAGTATAAGGAGCAAAAAGGGGGGCGCAATGTTCTCACGGGGCTTTTGGCGCATTCATTGCGCCCGGATAGGTGCGTGCTTGAGCGCAGCTTGTCTGAGTTCTGCCGCCATCGCGCAGCTAAACATTCCCGAACCCGGCGCGCACGTAGAAGCAGGAGCTGGAATTTCAAGTGTTTCTGAATACAGAGACGTCGTTCTAGGGCGCAGTGCTTCCGCACACGCTTTCGCCGGGATTTCTTATTACGGGTTCAGCGCCTCGGCATGGACTTCGTCAGGCACCTTTGGTTGGCATGAACTCGCGCTTGCGTACAGCCACAAGTTTCCGCTGGTCGACATCCACCTCTCTTACGTCAACACACGGCTGGGCAACGGCATTAACTGGGGGCGCGACACGGCCCGGCTGTCCGTCTCCAACAATCTCAGCACCGGCACACATCTCCTTGTCTTTGTCGAACAACCGCTAGGTCGCAACGGGCGACATGGTTACTCCGCCGTACTTACTCAGCGCCTGGGCACCGTAGGCCCCGTGGACATCGCGTTCAGGGCAAGTACCAGTGCCGTGCGCACGCMCGTTCTACGTTCCGAGGGCGCTTCGTTGAAATTGCTGGCTAGTGGGGCAGCGGGAAGTAACGTCCGTTGGGACGCGCATTTTGCAGTTAACCGGTCGGTTCAAAACGCGAACACCGCCGAGCGCAAGTCGGCGGCTTTCGTCGGACTGAGCTTTACCAAGAACTTCTAGGAAACCCATGACTCGATCGATATTTGCATCGATGGCCCGGGCACTGGTTCTCCTTACATTTGCGATAGCGGGACATGTGCTGGCGGCAAACCGGGTTATCGTTGGCTCAACGGACGGGAACCTCAGCGTCACGCAGGACGGTGGCGCTGCCTATTCCATCCCTATCAAGCTGCCGCCCGGAACGTCCGGGATGGAACCGAAGATTGCTCTCACCTACAGCAGCCGCGCTGGAAAGTCACCGTATGGCTTCGGATGGAACCTCACGGGGCTGACTCTTATTCAGCGCAGCACTAGGAATCTGGCCGACGATGGGATAGTGCGCGGCGTGGCTTTCAATGAACATGACGGTCTCATGCTGGACGGCGAGCGCCTGGTCATGGTTGTGGACAACCGCAAGAGCGCCAAACCGGCTGATCGCTTTGTGGAGTTCCGCACTAGGACAGATTCATACACGCGGATTCGGGCGTACGATTGGACGCCGGCGGGGCCGCTCAAGTTCGTGGCAAACACGCGTCCAGGCCTGACGCTTTCCTTTGGTTCGACGGCCAACTCGCGCGTGGCCGGCAAAGGGGGGGCCGGCGTACCCATGATGTGGCTGTGTGACAGGGTAGAGGACCAAGCCGGCAACTACATGGTGTTTTCCTATCTCGCCGAAGCGGCGACGATGGATTACCAGATTAAGAAGATCGAGTACACGGGCAACCTCAAAGCCGCCATGCTGCCGTATGCGGCGGTCGATTTCGAATACGAGGACTTGGCGACGCCCTATGAAGTGCGCTTCCTCGAAGGAGAGGCCATTCCTGCGCGCAAGCGCCTGAAGCGCATTCATTCGCGCTATGGCATGCAGTACCTGCGAACCTACACGCCCACCTATGATGCGGCTACGGAGCTGGGTTCCAATTTCTTTTTCTTAAAGGCTTTGACCGAAACGGGCTACGAAACAGGGGCGACACCCGCGCAGGGTTCGAGTACCTCCTTCCGCCCGCTGAATTTTTCTTATACGCACGCCGTGCCCCAGTGGGCGCAGAGGCCGTGGCTGGGCGATGATTTCGCAGACCTGCCCAGCCTGGGGCGCTTGGCGGAGGGCTTTCGTGCCGTTCGTGTAAACAAAGGGGGGAAGTCGTACCAAGCCGTTGTCTATCGGCTGGCCGTAGGCGGGAAGGAAATCGCAGGCGCCTACTATTTCGACCCGGCCAATGGTCGCTGGGATCGCCTAGCCGGAGCCAATGGCAAGACTTACGCGCCACCGGTGATTACGGCTGACCAGGAGGGCATGGCTTCTCCGGTGGCGTGGGCGGATATCAACGGGGACGGCATGGAGGACATGTTGGTCAGCGGCCTGTCGCCCGCCCTGGATGGGACCTACATTAGTTCGGATGGTGGGTGGGAACGAGTGGCCGCGCTGCCGATTGCCATTCGCGGAGGATCGCTTGCTTCCAGCGGCATCGCTTTAATAAAGCGTGACGGCGCGATTTCGCTGGGTTGGCACCGTCAAGTCGGCGCGGGTGCGCCTCTTTCCGGCATGGTGACGCTAGCGGGCGCTGCTTGGCAGAAGAGCAAACTGCCCGCTCCGCCGCATCCGCTTCGGGGAGACGCGTCGGCGCCGGACCTGGACAGGGTCTATGCGCTGGACGTGGATTGCGACGGCAACAGTGAACTCGTTTACCTGCATCCCGGGAGCGCGGGTGGTGTCGCCGTCTATGCGCCGACCGCGGCCAAGTGGGAAAAGATGGCCGCGTCTTTTGTGCCAACCTTCGGAACCGTACCCGCGCATGAGGCCGTACAGGCAGTAGGGACCGATGGCCAATGCCAGCGCTTGATGGCCGCGTACCAGACCTTTGGGCAGGCGCCGTTTCGCAGCGGCCTGATCGCTTCCGCCAACGGATGGCAATCCGATGCTGCTGTACCTCCCGTTTTGTTCTGGCGGACCAAGAGCGACGTCGGCGAGCAGGTGGCTTCTGTGGCCGACGTCGACGGGGATGGTCAACCGGACATCTTCGCGCATGGCCGCAGCGCGACCGAGCGTTATGCTTATCTGAACCAGGGTGCGAGCTGGGTTTCCGACCCGAGTTTTGCCCCGCCAGTCACTCTGTTGGGCGACCCCAAGCGCAGGAGGGGTGTGTTCCAAACCTTGACCGTGGCCAACAGCATGGGCACGGCGCAGCGCCGCCTGATGATGTTCGCCGGCGGAGGGGCCAAGTTAAGCACGCCGCTCATCTTCGCGCGGGCTTCCGGTGGCAAATGGGAAGAGATCGGGGACTATCGGTTGCCCGCGACCATCAACATCGCCGCCTTCGATAAGATCGATCTGGGTATCCGCTTCGTCGATATAAACGGGGACGGTTACCCTGACATTGTGTCGGCGGTCAGGAAAGTTTCGGGTATTGAGTCAAAAGCCTGGATTTTTGACCCCAAGGGCTCAACTAAATGGACTGAAAAGCCTGAATTTGCGTTGCCCGAACCGCTGTCGGCCGAAGACTTCAGCGACACGGGTGCCTTGCTGATCGATGTCAATGGCGATGGATTGACGGATTTGCTGGTGTCGCGTGAAAAGGTACAGATTCGCTACGGCATGGCGCCGATCGTGACGCTGGAGAGCGCAGCGTATATCAACTGTACGAAGATGAAGCAAGCCCCTTGCCAAACGGGCAAGGGAATTTGGCAGAAGAACGTCCTGCCCGGGCTGGTGCCCACCTTGCCTTTTTCTAGGGAGGGATTTGGTCCCTACGGTGTGCGGGCTATCGATGTCAACGGCGATGGTTTGACCGACCTCGTCTATTCCAGCCTGGTCGAGCGTGAGGCCGCTGTGCAGCCGGTGCCCCCCCCCGGCGGCAATCCGCAAGATCCGCCACCGCCGCCGCCGTCCCCGTATGAACTGATGGCGACGACCTTCCTGAATGACGGCGGGAAAACCTGGAAAGCCGACGCCGCCTACGCACTGACGCAGCCTATTGCGCGCCAAGTCCTTTGCYCGAAGAAGCCGGGGTTCGACTTCGGTCCGCCGCCAAACCCCTTGCCGCCCAATCCGCTCTGCGGCAATTTCCAAGACGACGAGACATTCCAGAACGTGCAGACCATGGACACTAGGTTGGAGTTTCTAGACATAAATGCCGATCGACT
>NZ_JBFUAZ010000229.1:0-6034 GCF_056406035.1 Polaromonas sp. P1_E1_2
CTTCAGGGTGTCGCCTGCAGAGTCCAATGGAAAGCGAAGGCGCCAGGTTGTTGTCAACACGATGTCGACTTCCGGGAAATCACGCAGGATTTTCTGGAGCCGATCGCGGTTACAAAACCGGCTCTCCCTATCGCAAACGTCTGGATGGAGGACGCCATCGAAGTCAAGAAACAGGGTCATATATTCCTTACTGGTGTCCATCGGGTGTTTCGTGATCCGCGTCAGGTGCTCGCGGAACACGTCTTCATCGGACGGCGTGAATCCGACGCCTTTATTGATCGGCATAAGGTTGACGCTGCCGGGTGAGAACCACCAGGCGCGGTCATCTAAAGCCATCCATGGAGTCCAGGCTGGCCGATTCGATTTAAGCCATTTCAGGCATTCGGCCTCGCGCGGGTAGGGCAGCGGAGCCAGACCTCGCGATTCACGCCGGCCTAAAAATGGCGTGACTCCGATGACCCGTGAGGCGATGTCTGGGGAAAAATGCCGGCGCATGTTCGATACAGCAACCGCTTCACCTTCATTGAACCAATCGAGGCGCCAGTCTGAGGAAATGACGATTTCGACGGAAGGGAAGTCCCGCAGGATTGCTTCCACGAGAGGGAGTTGAGACAGTTTTTTTTTAGCCATGAGTGGCTCCGGATGCAGCACCCCGTCGAAGTCAAGAAAGAGAATCGGGCTCATGGCGGCGCGTTCTTGAAAACGTCCAGGTATTTTTTGCCGGAAGTCCCGCTGCGCATCCAGCTCGCCGGGGACGATCACGGCGGCGTTTCCGTCCGCGTTGATGGCGGTAATACCCCGCAAGCCAACGCCGAAACTCCTGAAGCCCTGCTGACCCCATCGGTCGGAGCTATCCAGGTTATCGTGGTGGTGCCCATGCACTGTCACCTTGGCACCCATGCTTTGCGCCAGGGTGTCCAGGATTTCAAAACCGTTGTGGTGATAACCCGGCGCCTCGTGGGTGATGAGGATGTCCGCCTGCATCAAGGACAAACGATCCAGTTCGTCCGGATAAATGGTGGACCAGTGTTGGCGCGACACACCGCCTTGCCACCGGTCCTGCTGCGGCGTGGCCTGGATATGCTCTTGGCGATTGCGAAATTTTGGTGGCGTAGGCAGGCTGGGATACCAGACACTTTCCCGAAATACGCCACCCAAGCCGGCGATCCGGATGCCATTGGGCAGGGTCGCCACCCGGCCGTCGAGGTTTTTGTCTGCGAGCTTGCTGCCCCAGAGGTGATCCCAGTTGCGCTCGCTGTCGGTGTCGTGATTGCCGTGGATGTACCAGAGCTTGTCGGAAATCGGTGCCAACTCCTCGTGCAGCGGCCGCACTGGCTCCATGTCCCCCAGCAATATGACTGCTGATGCGCGCAACTCGTCGGCAGTTCGCAGGATATGGCCAAACTGCCCGTGCGGGTCGCCGCAGAACAAAACGATTTCGCCAGGGGATTTCACAGCACTCTGGGCTCCAGCAGAATCTGGGGTGACCTTCGACTACTGCTTTGAAAGCGTGGCACCGACACGCCAGCTCACCATTTCTTTATAGGCGTCGGGCTTGCCCTCATACGCCTGGTCGACCGCAGCCTGAAGGGTCTTCACCCATCTTTGGAGGTGGGCAATGAACTGGCTCTTGATGGGATCGGCTGCAATTTCCGATTTGCTCCAGCCACCGGTGAACCCTTCGGAATCCGGGAAGATGTCAAAGGTCACGTCAAGCTTCTTTGAGTTCATGCCGTCTCGGAGAACCCCAACACGAATGGCCTGTTTCTGAAGAGGTGCTGCATTTTGCGGTTGCGTGATGTCGGGCGTCGCTCCGGACTGGTATTTGTTAACGGAGACAAATGCGCAATTGGTGCCGCGGGTGAACGTCGGTTGTTCAGCACTCAGCACGACGCCGTAGATGTCCTGAGCGCCTGCGCCCCCGCCGCACGGCGTTGGGTTCGTCCAGGAAGTGTGCTTCTTGTTCTCGACGTGGGAAACCCGCACGCTTTGAACGTCACGCACTACGCCTTGCTCAATGCGCACAAAGTTGGTTCGACTCACAACATACTCACCAGTGCTCGGGTTGTCCTTATTCAGTAAGCCTTTGGACGGCGTCGCAGACAGGAGCGTCCAGCCCTCGCCAGGCAGCCAGATGGGGTAGCCGCCGGCCGTCAGGGTTGCGGTTTGCGGCATGCCAGTTACCGCATCGGCTGACGCACGATGCTCGGCGCTGCTGGAAACATACAGCTCCTGGGCTGCGACAGACAAAGAAACTGCGGCCAGTAGGGCAACGACAAAACGGCTTTTGAAGGATTTTTTCATAGAAATCTTTGCAAGGAATTGAGAGTTGGTGAGTGAGCTTTTTTCTACGCCTGGTCATTTTTCGCGGGGTAGTCGTCTGTTGGATTGTAAAAATAGTCGAATTTAGACTATTTTGCACTAATCGGGATAGTTGGCCAGCCATGGCTAACATGTTCAAAACCCGATACAGCTTGCGCTATAAGCAGTTTCTTGCCGCTTTGTGCGCTGCCAGGGAAGAACGCGGCATGACCCAGGTTGAATTGGCCAAAAAATTGCGCGTCACCCAGTCCTGGGTAAGCAAGTGCGAACGAGGGAGTAGAAGGCTGGACGTGGTCGAGCTGGAAATCTGGTGCAAAGCATTGGGAATGGACGTTCCCACTTTGCTGAGTTCGTTCTAGTTTTTTTGCCCAGGCTGGGCGGATCTGACTGGATTCCAGCCGAGTGGTCAACAGTTCAGCGTAGGGATCGCTTGTTGGCGCTGACCTTCCTTGGGTGCTGCAGCAGCTGGCGGTGGGCCCTCCGGAGCGAGCAATGTCACCCATGATAGACATTGGGTGCAATTTGTATGCTGTCGCATACATTTATATGCTGAGTACCGTCGAAATCTACCCTCGGGTCAGACCTCAGCGGAATTCAGCAGCCAAGCCGCATCGATAACTCCACGTCCTCGCCGAACGACACGGACAGGTAGCCACTGCCGGGCGAACGCATCCGGGTAAGGTAGTCCGGGCTCCGGTCGGCGTTGTCGGCCACGATCAATGCACCCGGCAAAAGGCGGCTCTCCGACTCTTTCTGGACAGAGACCGCGAGGAATCATTCTTCTCGCAAGCTGGCGTGCCGCGCCCGTGCGAGGCGTTCAGGCTGGCGCCGTTGGAGCAGGATGAGCAGCGCCTCGTACAGAAGGTGCACGGCCGCGGTCGCGCCAACGGCCGTCCAGGTCCACGCCATGCTCATGGGTCAAGCTTTCTGAGGCGCGAGCGCTGCGCGTCGCTCCAGCAGTTCGAAGAGGCCCATGCCCAGCAGCATTGCAGCGACGAACACCGCTGCCTTGATTTCGCCCATCCCATCAACCGGTCCAAGTATTTATCCGCACCCCCAGTGAGTCAGATTTCGACGGAATTCAACAGTCAGACACMCCAGAAAGCATCTTCCTGCTCGGGATCACTCGAGAACAGCCTGGCTTCAACGATCTTGCCTTCTTCGACGCGAAGCAGGTCGATGCCTTGCTGGGACAGTAGCAAGCCATCGCGCTGCCCCTTGAACTCAAGCTCCACGGTGACCCAGGCGCCATTAGCCATGTAGCGATGCGCTTGGGTGATCGCAAATGTTCCTTTGGACATCTCCATCATTCCGCCGATCATGGTTCCTACGGCTTGAAGGCCTTGGTGCGTGCCGGAGAAACGGTTGTGTCCGGGCTGGTGCCACACGATGTGCGGCGCCAGCAGAGCGCCTAGCGCGGCTTGATCACCGGATTGAACGGCTTGAATGTACTTTTGTGCAATTTCGATCGGGGTGGTCATGGCTTCCTCTGTTAGCTGGGTTGAGTGTCGGCCCTGCATTTCGCCAGGAACCGTCTGGACAAACTATAGGTTTCATTCGTTCTGCCGTCACGGTGGAAAGCTGCCGGGGAATGGTAATAATCGGACATGAGTCGAAATAACAAGGAGACGGGAAATACGCTGGAGCGGATCGCCTACGCGCCGCCGGCTGACTACGCCTTCGATATCGAGATCATTTCCATGCGGGACCTGCGCGCTCGTGCGCCTGCAGCGGACCTGCGCAGYCCGCACCGCATCGAATTCCATGAGTTGATTTTTGTCACTCGCGGCGAGTGCACACATGTGGTGGACTTTGAACCCATCCACTGTCGGCCCGGAACTGCACTGCTTCTGCAGCCGTCTCAGGTCGAGCAGTTCGACGTCGAAACGCCCTGGGACGGCTGGCTTGTTTTATTTCGTCCTGAACAACTCTTTGCATCTCAGGGAAAAACGCGCAAACCTGGCCTGATTCAGGCAGTGGCCGAGCTGCCTGTACAGCTCACCCTCGACAGTGCCGAGGCGCGGGTGCTGCGGCAATCCATCGCGCAGATGCACCTGGACGGGCGCTTGCAAGCCGGCAAGCCGGAGGCCGAGGCCTTGTTGTTGCACCAGCTTTGCGTCGTTCTCCTTCGGCTGGTTCTCGCGYACCAGCAACAACGCAGCGGCAGCAACGCCAAACCTTCAGAGCTGGATCGCTTTCGGCGATTTCGGCTTCTCGTGGATCAATCGTTTGCCAAGTGGCACACGCTGGCCCAATACGCGGATGCGATCGGCTGCACGACCAGAACCTTGACTCGAGTCACCATGAGTGTCGCGGGGGTTAGCGCCAAAGCGTATGTGGCGGACAGGATTTCGCTGGAAGCCAAACGATTGCTTGCGCACACAGGGAAGCCCGTCGCCAGCATCGCAGACGAGTTGGGGTTCGACGACTCCAGCAACTTCACCAAGTTCTTCAGGCGGGAAGCTGGATGCACGCCAATAGAGTTTCGCTCGGGTTGCCACTAGGATTCGCCCACGTATGGCCTGATGGCTTATGGCATAGTTTTTGTCTATGGGCGAACAGCGCATGAATCCGCTGAAGTTTGACTCAATTTAGAGTGACCCCCTGGGGCTGCAGCAGCCCAAAGTCAGCCTAGCACTTCAAGGTGATGTGGCACCCGCGGAGCCGAAGGTCAGGATGAAAAAATCACTGCCTCACCGCTGCCTCATAATTCAGGCCTTCCCCCTTTCTCCTGGCCCACCATGTACCGCGCACGACTCTCTCTGGCATTTGCTGCCCTGGTGGCCCTGGTGTGTATCCAGGCCACCTTTGTGTATTGGGGGGCCAACCGCGTCAATGACTATGCCCAGCACAGCCGCCTGGCGAGCGACATCCAGTCCGAACTGCTGGATTTGTCGGCCAACAAGCAGCGACTGCGGGTATGGGCCATGCAGCGCCTGATGAACACCGATGCCCAGCCGGAGCAGCGCGAGCGCCTGGTGGCTGCCATGTACGCCAGCGCCGCCAACCTCGATGACCTGGTGCGACGCGACTTGGCGTTGTGGAACGAATTAGCTCGCCGTGAAGGCGTGAGCATGCCGGCCGAGGTGCCCCAGCTCGTGGGCGTGACCGAGCTGCTGCGCGACAACATCCAGGCGGTGGAGGCGCGGCTGGCGCAGCTGGTGCCACTGGAGAAAGGCGCCAACTTTCCGGCCCTTTGGACCGAACTTACCCAGGTGTTCGACATGGCGCGCGGGCGCGACCTGCGCGAGCTGATCAACGGCGCCATTGCGCACCAGCGCACGGCCGTGCCTGTGGCGCGCGCCGCCACCGAGCGTGGGCTGGACGTGCTGCGGGCGCAGGCCGTCGGCATGGCGCTCATCACCCTGGTCGTTGCGGTGGTGCTGGCGTTGCACCTCAAGGGACGCCTGCAGCGCCCGCTGGACCGTCTGCTGCAAGGGACGCAGGCCCTGCAAGCCGGGGCGCTCGACYACCGCGTGGCCACCGGCTCCAACGACGAATTCGACCGCGTGGCCCAGCATTTCAACGCCATGGCGGCA
This sequence comes from Polaromonas sp. P1_E1_2, assembly GCF_056406035.1. NCBI lineage: Bacteria > Pseudomonadati > Pseudomonadota > Betaproteobacteria > Burkholderiales > Comamonadaceae > Polaromonas > Polaromonas sp. P1_E1_2. The sequence continues at coordinate 5,862 of NZ_JBFUAZ010000229.1, forward strand.
GAGCTGCAGCAGCATCGCGCCGAGGCCGATGCAGCACGGCGCGGGCTGGAAGATGCCGTGCAGGCCCGCACCCGCGAACTGAGCGCTGCCCACGACACCCTGCAGCGCCTGGACCAGCGTCGCCGCCAACTGTTTGCCGACCTCGGCCATGAGCTGCGCACTCCCGCCACTAC
>NZ_JBFUAZ010000230.1:0-6023 GCF_056406035.1 Polaromonas sp. P1_E1_2
GTGTAGGCGGCGGGCACACCGATCAGCAGCGACAAAAAGACCACCGAGAACACCACCACCACCGTGACCACCAGCACATGGCCCAGCTGGAATTCCTTCCACGCCGATACATACCAGCTGAGGGTGTAGGCCTCGGGCAGCCAGGTTMCCAGCCAGCGTGTGGCCACCGAATTGGTGGCCACCGCGACGATCAGCAGGCCGACGTTGACCAGAAAGAAGGAGATGACACCCCAGATCAACGCACGCCAGGCACGATCGCGTAGCGGGCTGGAGTTGCGCGCCGCGGCACTCATCCCTTGCCTCCGGTAACAGGACCGCGGTAGAACAGACGGCGCAGGCCCAGCGCCGCAGCGACGATCGCCAGTTGAGCCAGGCCCATGATCATGGCGACAGCCGAGGCCAGCGAATAGTCGTACTGCTCAAAGGCAGCTTCGTAGGCCGCAATCGCAATCACCCGCGTGGTACCGGCCGGCGAGCCCAGAAGCACTGCAGATGGGAAGACCGAGAAAGCCTGAACAAAACTCAGGCAGAAGGCCATGACCAGCCCGGGCGTCAGCAGCGGCAGATAAATGTAGCGAAAGCGATTCCAGCCGTCTGCGCCCAGCGTCGCTGCCGCACGCGGCAGCGCCGGATCAATACCGGTGATGTAAGAGAGGATCAGCAGATAGGCAAACGGGAAACCGGTGATGACCAGCGAAATCAGCACGCCCCAATAGTTGTGCGTGAGCCGGATCGAACCTTCGTAAAGATGGAGCCAGCGCAGTGTCTGCGCCAGCCAGCCCTGCGGGCCGAAGTAGGTCAGCATGCCTTCGGCGATCAATACTGTGCCCAGCGTCAGCGGCACCACCAGCAAGGTAGACAACAGGCGCTGGTAAGGGCTTTTGGTCCGCGTGGCATAGGCGATCGCCAGTGCGAACCCGATATTGATCAACGTGGCCGGCAGGGCCAGCTGCAGGGTGTTGCCTATGGTCTGCCACAGGTCGCGCGTCTGGAAGAAATGAATGTAGTTCTGCAGCACCCCGCCCTGCGCCGGCTGAAAGGACAGCAGCAGGCCGTAGGCGAAGGGGTAGACAAAAAACATGATCATCACCGCGGCCGCCGGCGCGACCAGCATCACGGCCGGGTCCAGCGGCGGGCGCGAACGGTTACCCGGCGAGGGCGTGGCAAATGTGGCCATCAGGACTCCTCCGCATAAACCAGAACCCGTTCCGGCGCCGCAACCAGCATCACGGTGTCGCCAGGCGAGACCACGCGCGCGGAACGCACGTAGAGCAAATCGTCGAATGCCGTCCTGACCTGGAGAAGCCATTCACGGCCGCCGTACTCCGCGGTTTCCACTGTCCCTGGGAATGCATGCGCGCCCTCGCCGATCACGATCTCATCGGGCCGCACGGCCACCATCACACCGGCGCCGTCAGTCAATGCCTGCATGGCCGTCCCCGCCAGACGCACGCCGCCTACACCTTCGACCGTGACATGGTCACCGTCTGAACGCAGCACGCGGGCCGGCAGAACATTGCGGTAGCCCATGAAGCGCGCCACATCCAGCGTGGCCGGCCGCGCGAACACCTCTTGCGGCGTGCCGACCTGCTGCACCACACCCAGCTTCATCACCACCACACGGTCAGCYATGGCGAGCGCCTCGTCCTGGTCGTGCGTCACATACACCGTGGAGCAGCCCTGAGCGCGATGGATGCGGCGTATTTCAGAGCGCATTTCAATGCGCAGCTTGGCGTCCAGGTTGGACAGCGGCTCATCCATCAGGATCAGCGGCGGTTCGATGACGATGGCACGCGCGATAGCCACGCGCTGCTGCTGCCCGCCCGAGAGCTGCCCGGGCAGCTTGTCCGCGTGTCCCAGCAGTTGCACGGTGTCCAGCGCCGCCGCCACGCGCCTGTCGATTTCTGCCGCCGGCATGCCGCGCATCTTCAGGCCGAAGCCCACATTGCGGCTGACCGAAAGATGTGGGAACAGCGCGTAGTTCTGGAACACCATGCCAAAGCCGCGCCTCTCCGGTGGCAGCGTATCGATGCGTTGCTGGTCCAGCCAGATACTTCCGTCCGACAGCGGCAGCAGCCCCGCCATGCAATTGAGCGCGGTGGACTTGCCGCAGCCCGAAGGGCCCAGCAGCGCGATGAACTCGCCACGCTCTATGGTAAGCGAGAGTTTCTCGAGCGCGTGGGCGCCGCCGAAGCTGCGGCTCACGCCGTCCAGGCGCAGCTGCCTGAACTCGTTTTTTCCCGCGGGCCGTCCCGCGGTGTTGGGCATCACCATGTCAAAAACCTTCTTCACACCCGCAGCGGGCTTGCTTGTTATTCAAGGGCCGCGTTCAGAGCCGTGCACAAAACCCGGCGAAGCGATCCTGGCTAGGCGGCGCAACAACGCCAGGAGGGTTTTGTGTGCGGCTCTTACTTGCCTTTGCCGGAACCGATTTCCTGATCCCACTTCTTGAAGGCGGCGACCATGGCCTTGTCATCCAGCGGCTGGGTGTGCGGCTGCTTGGCGATCCAGTCGGCGTACTCGGGGCGGCCGTATTCCTTGATGATGTCCTGGCTCTTTTGCGGCGCAGCGGTCAGCGGAACGTTTTTCACGGCCGGGCCGGGGTAAAAGTAGCCGGAGTCATAGGTCAGCGCCTGCTGCTCGGGTTTGAGCAGGTAGGCCATCAGTTCCATCACCGCCGCCTGACGGGCGGCGGGCAAGCCCTTGGGCATCGCCATGTAGTGCGCGTCATTAACCCAGGTGAAGCCGTTGAGTGCCGCCACCTTGAACTGCTTGGGCACCACGCCCAGCGCGCGCGGATTGATATCCCAGCCGGTCACCGTGACGGTCATGTCGCGCGAGCCTTCTCCGAGCTCCTTCATCACGGCGCCAGTGCCTGTGGGGTAGTACTCGATGCAGCTGTTGAGCTCCTTCAGGTAAGCCCAGGTCTTGTCCCAGCCGGCCAGGGGTTCCYTGGGATCCTTGTCGCCGAGCAGGTAGGGCAAGCCCATCAGAAAGGTGCGGCCCGGGCCCGAGTTGGCGGGGCGAGCGTAAATCAGCTTGTTGGGGTTGGCCTTGCACCAGGCCAGCAACTCAGCCGGTGTTTTAGGCGGTGCCTTGACCTTGTCGGGGTTGTACTCGAGCAGCGGACCCGCAGGCATATAGGTCACCATGACGGCCTGGCCGTTGGCCAGGTCCTGCATCTTGCGCGCGCTGGGCAGGTAGTTGTCCATCAAATTGGGGAACTTCGCGGCATGCGCAGGCAGCATGGGCTCCCAGAGATTGAGCGCCATGCCGGCAGCCAGCGCATCGGTGCCGGTCAGTACCAGGTCAATGTCGGTGCGGCCAGCGGCCTGCATGGCCCTGATTTTCCCCGGAAGCTCGGGTGCCGGCGCCTTGGTGAAGGTAATGCGCGACACCAGGTTCGGATTTTTCGCGGCAAAACTTTCCAGCGCCTCCTGCGTCAGCGCCAGGTTGCCCGCCACGTCGACGACGTTGAGCGTCACGGGCTCCGCATGGGCCGCGCCGGCCATGAATGCAGACATGCCCGCGAGCGATGTCAGAAAGCCTGCGGCCCACAGGCCCCGGGCCAGGCGGGACTTCAAATACTTGAACTTGCTCATGATCTTGTCTCCTTCGTTGTTGGTGTGAACTGCAAACAGGAAATGGAAAAATGCGAGGCTCCTGCCGGCCTCTTAAAAACGCGGGCTGATGCCGGAAAACCCCGGCTGGTACTTGCGCATCTGCGCGAGGTCGTTGCGGTTGCGGATGCCGCAGTCCAGGTATTGCCGGTGCAGTTCGGCCAATCTGGCCGGATCGAGTTCCACGCCCAGGCCGGGCGCCGTCGGCACCTTGACGGCGCCTTGGTCGAATTGGATCCGCCCGCCCTTGATGACCTCTTCCTCTTGCCACGGGTAATGCGTGTCGCAGGCATAGGTGAGGTTGGGAATCRCGGCGGCAGCGTGCGTCATGGCCATCAGGCTTATGCCGAGGTGCGAGTTCGAATGCATGGACATGCCCATGCCGAAAACGCTGCACATGCGCGCCAGTGAGGCTGTGGCGCGCAGGCCACCCCAGTAATGATGGTCTGACAGCAGGATACTGACTGCATGCGTGGAGGCATTGCGCTTGAACTCCTCCATCGTGGTGACGCACATGTTGGTCGCCAGCGGCATGCGGCAGTGCCGGGCCAGCTCGGCCATGGCCTCCTGGCCGGGTGCCGGGTCTTCGTAGTATTCCAGCAAATTGTCGAGCTCTTTTGCGGCGGCGATGCTGGTCTCCAGCGTCCAGTTGGCGTTCGGGTCCAGCCGCAAGGGCACACCGGGGAAGGCCTTGGACAACGCCTTCATGGCGGCGATTTCTTCAGCCGGTGGGAACACGCCGCCCTTGAGCTTGATGCTCTTGAAGCCATAAAGGCTCACCATCCGCTGCGCCTGCTTCACAACCTGCTCAGGCGTAACGGCTTCGCCCCAGGCGTCGGGTGCATAAGGTTTGTCAGCGTGCTCTGCGTATTTGTAGAACAGATAGGCGCTGTAAGGCACCTCTGCGCGTACGGCACCGCCCAGCAAGTCGCACACGGGCATGCCCAGGATCTGCCCTTGCAGGTCGAGCATGGCGACTTCCATCGCACTGATGACCTTGTCGGCATTTTTGGCAGTGTGCGAGCCCGGTGCAAGCTCGAACTGCACGCTGCCGTCAGTGGCGTGTCCGGGCTTGATGGCTGCGCGTACGCGCTCTTCCATGACGTTCAGCCCAAACGGAGACAAGCCGAGGACCAGGGCACGGGCCTGCTCCAGCACTTTCACCATGGGCTCGTCACCATAGGTTTCAGAGATGCCAACGCGCCCGTCCGAAGTTTCCATCTCGACAATGCTGCGCAGCGCCCAAGGCTCGTGGATACCGCTGGCGTTGAGCAGCGGCGCATCACGAAACGCGATGGGCGTGATTCGGACTGCGCTGATTTTGATACTTTTCATCCGCCCAACCATCATTCAGCCTTGATGCCGGCGACCTTGATGACCCGCGTCCAGCGGTCCAGCTCCCGTGCCACGAACTGTGTGTATTCCGTACTGCCCTGGGCCGGCACCACAAAACCGTTGGCCTCCATCCGCGCGCGGATGGCGGGGGACTGCATCGCGTTGACAGCGGCAGCTTCTATTTTGTCCACAATGGGCTTGGGCGTGCCTTTGGGGAGCGACAGGCCGGACCACGACAGAGCGGAGAAACCGGGGTAACCCGATTCGTGAATGGTGGGCACGTCCGGGTACAGCGGATTGCGCGCCAGGCTGGTCACAGCCAGGGCCCGGAGCTTGCCCGCCTTGATATGCGGCAACGCCACATCCTGGTTGATGAACATCAAGGGTATCTGTCCGCCGAGAATATCCGTCAGCATGGGGCCGCCGCCCCGGTAGGGAATGCCGACCATGAACAGGGGCTTGCAGTTTTCTTTTTTGACGCCCGAGCAGGTGCCGACGGTTTGCTTGAGCAGCTCCATCGCCATGTGCCCCGAGGCCGCAGGCACATAGCCATAGCTCAGTTTGCCGGGATTGGCTTTCCCGTAAGCAATCAGCTCCTGGAAGGTGTTAAAGGGCGCAGAAGGATGGACCACCAGCACGTTCGGTCCTGAATGGACCTGCGTGACGTGGATGAAATCCTTGACAGAGTCGTAGCCGAGCTTGGGGTTGAGACCGTKCGCAACCGCATTCTGGCCAACACCTGTTTGTATCAGCGTATAGCCATCGGGCGCGGCTTTGGCGCCCTTCTCTGTGCCGATGACCCCGCCCGCGCCGCCGAGGTTCTCCACAATCACGGGCTGCTTCAGGGCTTTTGTCAACTCTTCCGCAATCATGCGTCCCATCACATCGCTGGTGCCGCCTGCCGGGAACGGAACAATCAGCTTGATCGCCCTCGACGGGTAGTCGGTCTGGGCCTGAACTGGAAGGGCCAGCAGGCCCACGGCCGCAGCCGCGCACACGAAAGCGGCCCTCGCAGCCTTGGCGCCAATAGCGGTTTTGAGAAACCCGCGCCGCGCACGCATAGTGTTC